>CAYGJW010000154.1:0-3675 GCA_964350415.1 uncultured Alphaproteobacteria bacterium | reverse complement strand
AAACTAAAAAAACATAAAAACGGATTACAGAACTATGCCAATGCAGAAACACTGACATTGAAGCGTTCAGTTTTCATAATTAAGCAGCTGAAAAATAGATCCTACATGTTTGTATAATTAGGACCGCCACCGCCCTCTGGGGTTACCCATTTAATATTTTGAGTGGGGTCTTTGATATCACAAGTTTTACAGTGTACACAATTTGCGGCGTTCACCTGCATACGGGGACCGTCATCTTCCTCAACGATCTCATAAACATGGGCCGGACAATAGTACTGTTCAGGGGCGCCATAAAGCTTATAATTGACCTCCACAGGCGTAGATTCATCCTTAAAGGTCAAGTGAGCGGGCTGATTCTCTTCGTGCCCTACGTTGGCGGCAAATACCGATGATAACCGGTCGAATGTAAGCTTACCATCTGGGATCAATGGGTCAGGCTTTTGCACTTGGTGCTTTTTCTTTAAGCTTTTATGGTCCGCATGATGTTTCAACGTCCAAGGTGCCTTCCCCCTCAAAATATACGTTTCCAGCGCAGCATTAATAAGGCCAGGAATGAGCCCCCAGCGAAAGCCCGGGCGAATGTTCCGGACAGCCTTCAGTTCTTGCCATATCCATGACGCTTTTATATTCGCCTCATACGCTGTCAACTCAGCGCCAGGTTTTGCAGAGATCTCAGCAATCACAGTCTCGGCTGCAATCATCCCTGATTTCATTGCTGTATGCGTGCCTTTAATTTTCGCAACATTTAAAAATCCTGCAGAACATCCAATGACCATGCCGCCCGGAAATGTAAGTTTTGGAATGGACTGAAAACCACCCTCGTTTAGGGCCCGGGCACCGTAAGAAACGCGGGTTGCACCCTCTAGTAAACTGGAAACCTTAGGGTGGGTTTTAAAACGCTGGAATGCTTCGAATGGGCTGAAGTAAGGGTTTTTATAATCGAGCCCTGCGACAAATCCCAAGAGCACCTGATTATTCTCAGTATGATAAATAAACGATCCGCCATAGGTCTTGCTATCCAGCGGCCATCCTATTGTGTGGACAACCCGGCCTTGATGGTGCTTTTCAGGGTCAATCTGCCAAACTTCTTTAATCCCTAAACCATAAGTTTGCGGATTAGAATTTTCCCGCAAATTAAATTTTGCAATTAAGTCTTCTGCAAGCGATCCACGACACCCTTCTGCAAACATCGTCTGTTTAGCCAACAAATCCATGCCAGGGGTATAGGCATCTGTCTGGGTGCCATCTTTACCGACCCCCATATCACCCGTGCGCACACCCTTAACAGCACCCTGCTCATTGTATAAAACTTCACGTGCAGCAAAGCCTGGATAGATCTCAACGCCTAAACTTTCAGCTTGCCCCGCAAGCCAACGACACAATGCCCCTAAGCTAATAATATAATTACCAGCATTGTGCATTTGCGGAGGGGTCGGCAAATTAATGCCGCCTTTTTCACCAAGCCAAATGAATTTATCTTCTTTGACTTCCACCGATACGGGGCAGTCGCCTTCACGCCAATCAGGAATTAGCTCATTAAGAGCCCGGGGTTCAAACACAGCACCAGAAAGAATATGCGAACCAACCTCTGCACCTTTTTCAAGAATGCAAACACTTAAGTCTTCGCCGTTTTTCTCTGCTAATTGTTTCAAACGGATCGCTGCACTCAGGCCTGAGGGCCCTGCTCCAATGATTAAAACATCAAAGGTCATTGATTCGCGTTCCATACTTCCCCCATTCATTTACTTCAGTCCGTCGATTTTCTTTGTACCCACTCAGGTTTTCCGATATACCTTCTAATGAGTTTGCTACGGTTGTACCCCAATGAATACCTTAGACGCGACAAATACCCAAGTCCTTAAATACCTCATTGCTTATGGCATTGATGAATTCATTGCTGAGGAGCCGGTGAATCGTTTTAAGCAACCTGCTGTTTCTAAACCCGCAGCATCGACGCCCGCAGCTCCTGAAAAAACCCTTGAGTCTATACAGTCATTCGCTGATCTAGCTGTATTTTTACAACAACAAGAAAATTTCTGCGACTTACAACGAACCGCACGCCATACACTTTTAGGTGAGGGAAATCCCAGCAGCTCTTTGATCGTTCTAACAGGAGTACCTGGCGCTGATGAAGACAGGGAAGGGAAGGCCATTGCTGGTGAAAACCGTATTCTTCTCAGTAGAATGCTTTTGGCTATTGGTCTTAAAATTGATGATGTCTTTCTTGTCCCTGCACTGCCTTGGCGCCCGCCTGGTAACCGGGAAGCAAGCCCCAAAGAAATTGCAACCTGTCTACCTATTTTACATAAACAGCTTCGTCTAAGCACAGCCAAGACGCTTTTATCTTTGGGAAGTTTTCCAACACAAATGCTTGCGAACACCCAGGAATCACTCCTTAAATTGCGGCAGAAAGATAAACAGTGCCCGCTTCCAGGTGACCGAACTTTAACCCTTCAGACAACCTATCATCCGCAATTTCTTATTAACACACCCACCCACAAACGTAAGGCTTGGGAAGATCTCCTTCGCCTTAAAGACATTTTGGAAGGCTCTGTATGAATCGGTTGCCTCGCTTTCTCATTTGCCTTGTACTCAGTACATTGTTTTTAAATGGGTACGGCTACAGCCTCGAATCTGCAAAACAAGAGCCTCCACTGCGCATCACAGGTTCATCAACTGTTTTTCCATTTATCGCGATGGTTGCTGAAAATTTTGGTAAAAAAACCAAATATAAATCTCCCATCGTTGAGGGAACGGGTACAGGTAGCGGCCTTAAACTTCTTTGCACTGAGTCATCCGCAAGCGCCCCGGACCTTGTTATGGCCTCGCGCCCCATATCCATAAGCGAGAAACAACTTTGTCATAAAACTTTTGGCACCCAGCCACAAGAGCTTCTTTTTGGCTATGATGGTATCATTCTTGCGCAAAAACGGGGTGTCCAGCGCCTCAAAATCACAGTAGAACATCTTTATAAGGCACTTACCAAATATATCATTATTGAAGGCAAGCATACCCTTAACCCCTATAAAAAATGGCAAGACATTGCCCCTGAGCTCCCAGATCTACCGATTATTATTTATGGACCCCATGCGACTTCTGGTACGCGCGACGCACTGATAGACCTTGTTTGGTCTTACGGCACAGAACCCAGCCAAAATAGTATTCGAGCAATTCGCGAAGATCACGCCTATATTGAAACGGGAGACAACAGTAATCTAACGATTAATAAACTTGGCCATATGCCTGAGGCAATTGGAATTGTTGGGTTTAATTACCTTGAACAAAACCGGCACGTTATACAGTCTGTTGCAATTAACAATACATCACCCAGCTTCAAAAATATCTCTCAAGGCTCTTATCCGCTGAGACGCCCACTTTACCTTTATGTACGCTCTACCACACCGCAGCTTCATGCCTTTTTTATGGAGATAACAAACGAAACAACCTGGGGAGACCAAGGCTATCTTTCCGCTAAAGGTCTTATTCCTTTAACAAAAGATCAACGTCTAAAATTGCAGAAACAAATTTTTTCGCCCGCAGAAACTCTCGGAGACTTCTCTCATGAGTAAATTGCTCGTTTCTCTGTTTATTCTGCTCTTTGCTTTTTTGGCAGGCTACCTCCGTTCTCGCCAGTTAAGACTGCAAGGAAAGCGTCTGCATTCTCAACCCATATAC
>CAYGJW010000153.1:0-3769 GCA_964350415.1 uncultured Alphaproteobacteria bacterium | reverse complement strand
TGGATGAAGCATACAACCAGCGCCCTAAGTCCAGAGGGCGAAGTGCTGTTGTCCTACCGCCCTGTGGTTTCGACACCGCTGACCAATGATATTGAACCTATTCCACCTCAAAAACGTGTATACTAGTAACAAAAAAGATACTATCATCAACATGTTCACAAACCTTAAGGAGCACGAAGATCATGGCTAAGTTCTCGCTACCTAAGAACTCAATCGTAAATAAGAATGGCAAGCACACGCCGGCTCCTGAAGGTGCGACCAATACCAAGACCTTCAAGGTTTACCGCTGGGATCCCGATACGGGAGAAAACCCACGTATTGACAGCTTTGATCTGGACATGGACAACACAGGCCCCATGGTCTTGGATGCCTTGATTGCGATTAAGGATAAAACCGACAGCTCTGTGACCTTCCGCCGTTCATGCCGCGAAGGAATTTGCGGTAGTTGTTCCATGAACATTGACGGCACCAATACCCTTGCTTGTATCAAGCCGATTGATGAAATTAAGGGTGATGTTAATATTTATCCGTTACCGCACATGCCTGTGGTTAAGGATTTGATTCCTGACCTTACCCAAGCCTATGCGCAATATGCATCGATTAAGCCTTGGTTGCAAAGCGATCAACAGGCTGAAAAGAACAAAGAGCGCCTGCAGTCCCCTGAGGAACGCAAAGAACTAGACGGTTTGTGGGAATGCGTACTGTGTTTTTCTTGCTCAACCAGCTGCCCAAGTTACTGGTGGAATCAGGACCGATACCTGGGCCCAGCCACGCTGTTGCAATCATACCGCTTTCTGGCGGACTCCCGTGATGACAAAGCTGGTGAACGTTTGGATGCATTGGAAGACCCTTTCAAGCTTTACCGCTGCCATACCATCATGAACTGTACGAATACCTGCCCGAAGGGACTGAACCCTGGCAAGGCCATTGCAGAGACGAAAAAGATGCTGATGAAGCGCAAATAAGCGCACCATTCATCCCAAATAAATTACACCCAAATAGCTTCGTATTCAGCTATATGCACAACAGTAATCAGGGCGGGCCGCAAAAAAGGACTGCCCTGTACTCTTATTGCACAAAAATGATTATAACATCACAAAAACAAGGCCTTACACAGCAACAATAAGCAAATACGCAATGTTGTCGACAGAGATCACTCAAATATTTTTATTCTTACAGCACAGCATACATACCCTTTAAAAAACTGACGCTTTTACTAAAAAACAATGTTGACTTACTGTTTTTTCAGGACTAGTCTGCGCCTCGTTCATGCAATGAAGCTAAGATGTTTTACAGATAAAAATCATAAAAAAGTAATGACGGCATTTTATTTTATAGCAAGGCAAACAACATATAACTTTTAAGAGAGAAAAAAGAAAATGAAGAAAATACTTATTCTAGCCTTTATTGGTCTAGGGTTCCTAACTCAAACAACACAAGCCGTTACACCAGACCTTTCCGACCTTGGTTACAGTGGAGATCATAAAATCGCTTGCGGTTGTTCCCATATTATCAGAGCAGCTGCCTCTGAAGGTAGTGTTCCAGCAACACTTAAAAACGGCACAACTTATCAAATTAAAATCTCAGCAGAAGAGCTCGAGCAACTTAAAGCAATAAAAGATGAACCTGCTTTACACAGCTTTAAAAATGCAACGCTTACTAGTGCTCTTAAGGAAGGCACATTAAGTCTATTAAGATCTGGTACACACTTTTTGGCTATAAGTCACTCCTCTATGGTTGCTGCAAGCTTTAGACTTGTAACTGAAGAAGAGCTCGAAGATGATTCAGAAACACTTGAATTTGACGTTACATTTTTGTTTGAAAAAGAAACTGAAAATGAAACGGCAAAAGCTTATGCTGCATACCTACAAGGGAAAAATGTAAATGCAGACATTAAGGCCAGCATTATGCGCGCAAAAGATGATTTTGCCGATCGTATTAACCAAGCGCTTGTTTCCAGTGCTGCAAAGGAAGCAATATCAGAAGAAATTATAAAAACGTGTGAGAAACTTGGCTTCACGAGAGAACAACAAGTAGAAGAAACTTCTTCTTTCTGGCCTTTTGCTGGTGGTTTTGCTACTGCTTGCGCTATTATTGGAGCGGGTGCTGCTTATCTTTACTTATCAAAAAACGACTAAAGAATAAAAAGAATAAAAAAGCCCTCTTAGAAATAGGAGGGCTTTTTTAATGGAATATAAGCGAACCCTACAGTTGTAAATACTCAAGAACACCATTCAGCCTAAGCATACCATCAGGGGTCGCCTTTAAACTTTTGGACGTATCCATAACAAGTAAATCTGTATCAACCAGCATTTGCAATCTTGGACTTTTCAGCAACTGCATCAGCTGCTTCTGAATAAGATTTGGCGCATTATCAATTTGAATGCCTTCTTCCAGCCTAAGCCCCATCAACAAATATTCATGAAACATTGATTCTGCCGTCAATAATTCTGAACTTTTGCAGCCATGACCCTGTAAACTTACTGCTTTAAGCCAACTTTCAGGCGCTTTTATATTCTGGGTCGTGCATTTCAAACCTGTCGTCTTATCCGTCAAACGTCCATGTGCGCCTGGGCCAATGCCTAGGTAGTCCTGATAACGCCAATAAATCATATTATGGCGACATTCATGGCCAGGCGCCGCATAATTGGAGACCTCATAGGTATTAAGTCCTGCGTCTTTAAGCGTGCTGGAGGTTCGCTCATAGAGCTCTGCAGCAGCATCCGCTTCTGGAATAACAAGCTCACCCCGTTGATGCTTGGTATAAAACGCTGTCCCAGGCTCAATGGTTAGCTGATATAATGACAAATGCTGCGGCTTATAAGCCAGAGCCGTTTCAAGCTCCCGCTGCCAAACATCCCAAGACTGATCCGGACGCGCGTAAATAAGATCAAAGGAAAAACGATTAAAATACTGACCCGCAATATGAATTGCTTTGTGCGCTTCATCGCTTGAATGTTTCCGGCCTAAGAACTTCAGATCATCGTCATTAAAAGACTGAACCCCTACAGAAATACGGTTCACACCAGCTTTTGCGTAAGCTGCAAACTTTTGCACCTCAACAGAACCAGGGTTTGCTTCCAAGGTAATTTCAAGATCAGGTATTGTTTTCCAGTTACTAACAATATAATTAATCAGCTCCTCAACGACAAACGGATCCATCAGTGAGGGTGTCCCGCCCCCAAAGAAAATGCTGTGCACAAGAGCATCCGCCGTTTCTTCCTTATAATGGGAAAGCTCTTGCTTTAATGAATCCAGCCACAACTGCTGATCAATTCGTGCACGCACATGACTGTTGAAGTCACAGTACGGACATTTTGAAACACAAAAGGGCCAATGAATATAAATACCAAGCGGTGGTTTTGAGGGAATAATGTCCATAACCTTTAAGATAGGAATAAAACCACCAAGCACAAGGATTTAAAACTACCCATTTTAATAAGCGCGCATTTTTTCTTTCAAAAGCATGACGTAATTAATAATTTCAGCAACGGCTTTGTAATGTTCTGGGGCAATCTCTTGATCCAGATCAACAGAGGCATGCAGTGTCCGTGCAAGCGGCGGATTTGAAACAAGCGGGATATTATTTTGTTTTGCCACCTCACGAATTTTTTCGGCGACCTCATCAACCCCCTTGGCAATCAATCTTGGTGCGTTCATCTCACCTTCCTCATAACGCAAGGCAATCGCATAATGGCTGGGATTGGACAAAATCACATCAGCTTCAGGCACCTTCCCAATAATCCGCCATTTTGAGACCTCTAGCCCA
>CAYGJW010000152.1:0-3786 GCA_964350415.1 uncultured Alphaproteobacteria bacterium | reverse complement strand
AGGTTGATGCACTTGCAGATTTAATTGAAGCAGAAACGCCCATGCAGTTAAGCCAAGCCTTGCAGCAGTTGGGTGGCGGATTAAGCCAGCTGTATGGCGACTGGATGCAGCGGTTAACCGGGACACTGGCTTATTTGGAGGCCGCCATTGACTTCGTCGACGGGGATGAGGTTGATGAGGATGTTCCCGATGCGGTGCTGGTGCAAATCAAAGATATTCTACATGCAATCACAGAACATCTTGATGATCAACGGCGAGGGGAGCGGCTTCGTGACGGTTACAAAATAGCGGTTGTTGGGCCGCCCAATGCGGGTAAATCAAGTTTTGTTAATCAGCTGGCTCGGCGAGATGTGGCAATTGTTTCAGACATTGCGGGCACAACACGGGATATCTTAGAGTGTCATTTGAACCTGGGCGGCATGCCGGTGGTTGTAGCTGATACTGCGGGCTTAAGAAAACCTCAGGACGATGAGATCGAGGCCATTGGTATTCAGCGGGCTGAGGATTGGGCGCAAACAGCCGACCTTAAATTACTGATGTTTGATGGACGAGACGCCGAAACTTGGAAGGCTTTCAAGGCTGGCAAGCAAGGTCAAACATTGATTGATGATGAAAGTATCCTTATCTACAATAAGGCCGACTGCCTCGGTTCTTATGAAATAAGTGCTTTGAAAAAAGATGGATTCGTGATTTCAGCAATGTCTGGAGAAGGGATTCCCGAACTTTTAAAGGTGCTGACACACAAGCTACAAACACATGTTTCAGCAAATACATCGCCGGCGATTACGCGGGACCGCTACCGGGTTGCTTTGCAAGAGTGTGTAGAAAACTTAAATGCCGCCATTGAAGATAAAACGATCGAATTGCGCGCAGAAGATTTAAGACTCGCTGTAAGGTCCCTGGGAAAAGTCCTGGGAATTGTGGATGTAGAAGATTTACTGGATATTATTTTTTCGGATTTTTGCATCGGAAAATAGATAAAATAATTAAACAAAAAATAAAATGTAATTTTTTTGGAAATACCGGATGGAGACAAGGAGTCTTGTTCTTTGTTCCATTTCAGATTAGAATCCCAAACATATTAAAATTGTTTCACGTGAAACACCGGGAAGTATAAATGACCAATGTATATGATGTAATCGTTATCGGAGGGGGGCACGCAGGCACAGAAGCTGCAGCGGCAGCCGCTCGTCTTGGTGGGCGCATCTTGTTGATAACACACAATAAATCAACCATAGGCACCATGTCATGCAACCCTGCAATTGGCGGGCTTGGCAAGGGGCATTTGGTGCGCGAAGTGGATGCCTTAGACGGCATAATGGGCCGGGCAATTGACCAGGGCGGCATCCAATTCAGGCTGCTTAATCAGAGTCGTGGACCGGCTGTTCAGGGTCTTCGAGCGCAAGCAGATCGCAAACTTTATGCGGCCGCAGTGCAGAATCTTGTGGGCAATACCGGGAATCTTGAGGTCCTAGAGGGGGCCGTTGAGGGACTTTTAATGGCGAAAGATTGCGTCCGAGGTGTCACGCTTCAGGACGGCTCAGAGATCAAATCAAGGTCTGTGGTGCTGACGACGGGGACCTTCCTAAGAGGGCTTATCCATCTGGGCGCAAAAACTATCCCAGCCGGACGCATGGGTGATAAACCGGCACTGGGTCTGTCTGAAACTTTGGAAGAATATGATCTGCGCTTAGGTCGTTTGAAGACGGGTACACCGGCGCGTCTTTATAAAGATAGTATCGATTGGTCAGTGCTGGAAATGCAGCCGGGCGATATACCGCCACCGGCTTTTTCGTTTATGACGGATACAATAACAACGCCGCAAATTGATTGCGGAATCACCTATACAAATGAGATGGCGCATACGATCTTACGCGATAATATGAAAAGCTCGCCGCTGTATTCCGGTCAAATTGCAGGACTGGGACCGCGATACTGCCCATCCATTGAGGATAAGGTGGTAAAGTTTGCGGATAAGGACCGGCATCAAATCTTCCTGGAGCCAGAGGGGCTTGATTCTGATTTGGTGTACCCAAACGGAATATCAACATCGATGCCAGAAGATGTTCAAGATCAATTTATTCACAGTATCAAAGGTTTAGAACAGGCCAAAATTGCGCAATACGGCTATGCCATTGAATACGACTACGTTGATCCAAGGGAGCTAAAGTCAACGCTAGAGACCAAAAAGCTCTCAGGCCTGTTTTTAGCGGGCCAAATTAACGGCACCACAGGCTATGAAGAGGCTGCAGGGCAGGGTCTGCTGGCCGGGTTAAATGCGGCGCTTCTGGCCCAGGAAAAAGAGCCGTTTATCATTGATCGCAGCCAAGGATACATCGGGGTGATGGTTGATGACTTGGTGACAAAAGGTGCGACAGAACCCTACCGGATGTTTACATCCAGGGCTGAGTTCAGGTTAACCCTGCGCCATGATAATGCCGACCAACGCTTGACGCCACTGGGTGTGAAGTTGGGGTGTGTTTCAGAAGCCAGAGCGCTGGTGTTTGAGGGGAAAATGCAGGCGCTAGATGCCGCGCGAGATACACTGAATGCGATTAAATGCTCACCGCAAACATTGAAGCAGCATGGCCTTACTGTAAAGGCAGATGGGGCCATGCGTAACGGGTTTGAGCTGCTGCGGATGCCTGAAATCACCTTGAAAGACCTGGAGCCGATTGCGCCGCAAGTTGCCGAATTCACAGCGGACATCGCAGAGCTTGTCAATGTGGAGGCGCAATATAGCGGCTACCTGAAACGCCAAGAAGCAGACATCGCTTTATATAAAAAAGACGCAGGGCTGAAAATACCGCATGACTTGGATTATGACGCTGTTGGTGGGTTGTCCAATGAAATTCGTGAAAAACTTAAGCAGCACCGACCTGAAACCCTGAGTTCTGCTGCAAAAATTTCAGGCGTTACCCCTTCTTCTTTGGTGTCCCTTCTACGTTATGTGCAAAAGAAAGTGGCTTAATGGATCGTCGTACCCAGCAAACTTTGTTGTCTTATGTTTCACGTGAAACACTCACACGCCTAGAGACGTATGTTGCGCTTTTAATCAAGTGGAACAAGAAAATGAGCCTGATCTCGAAACGATCAGAAGCTGAAATTTGGCAGCGACATGTGCTGGACTCGATGCAGCTTTATCCTTTGTTAGAAGGGGTGAAGGGTAATATTGTGGACTTGGGCAGCGGCGGCGGTTTTCCGGGCCTAGTACTGGCGATCATGGGTATTAAAAACCTATCACTTGTTGAGTCAGATCAAAGAAAGTGTGCTTTCCTAAGGCATGTCGCAAGACAAACGAATACGAATGTTCAAATCATTGGTGCCCGAATTGAAACCCTGCAAGAGCCAAAGGCTGAGGTGATTACAGCTAGAGGGTTTGCAGCATTAACGACGATTTTTGAGATTAGTCGCGGAATGTGCCGTCCTGAGACACAGTTTATTTTACTTAAGGGTGAAAAACTGCAAGATGAAGTGCTTGAAGTTGAAAAAAAATGGACATTTAACCAAGAAATCCTCCATAGTAAGAGCGACACATCAGGTTCGATTCTTATCGTACGGGGTTCCCCAAGTGAAAAGTAAAGAAAAAACAAACAAAAAGCCGCAAATTATCGCCTTTGCCAATCAAAAGGGCGGTGTTGGGAAAACCACAACTGCGGTTAATTTGGCGACGGCCTTTGCCGCTGCCCGTAAAAAAGTCTTGGTGATTGATCTTGATCCCCAGGGTAATGCAAGTACGGGGCTAGGTGTGCCGCGCGTTAACCGTGAACATGGCGCTTATGACTT
>CAYGJW010000151.1:0-3799 GCA_964350415.1 uncultured Alphaproteobacteria bacterium | reverse complement strand
GCAGCAGCAGGACAAGGATATGCACAAGCGCAATATCAATTAGGGGTTATGTATGCGACAGGCCAAGGCGTTGAAAAAGACTATCACTGTGCTGGGGATTGGTTTTCTAAGGCTGCAGCACAAGGAGAGATGAATTCCTATCGATTCCTTGCTGTTTTATATGAAAGAGGGTTGTATGGTTGCCTTAATGATGGAGAGCCTAACCTTGAGCGTGCCGCTTATTATTACGGTATGGCTTCAAATCTTAAGTTAGAAGACTCTAGCAATCCGTATCCTTTTTTCATTCATACTCAAGGAATTAAAAACCAAGAGGCTGCAGGAGATTTTGCAAATGTTGAAGAGATTGAAGGTAAGCATTATGTTGTAAATCAAGATTTCTTTAAGCACACGGTTGTGACAAAAAAAATGCTTCAAGAAGCGTTTGGTGAAGAAAATGTTGATAGAGCAAATACCTTCCTCACGAACATGTGTAATGCGTATGATCAAGGTAATGCTCATAATAAGCTGATTTGTGACTTTCTAAAAAAGCATAATTTGTCTGAGCGTTCTGACGTTTACGAAACAACGGCCGTTGAGAAGGCGTTGCTTTCTTTCTTACTAGAAGCAGTAATGAATACTGAAGCTGAAGACCAGGCCGGTTTTTTTGAGCTTCTCATTTTTAACTTGGGACGTTGTAATTCTGGAAAAGAAAATAGCATTATCGCTTATGCTGAGAACATTGTCAGCGAAGACATTCGTATTAAGTTGCAGAATTTAGAGTATGCGCTTGATGATACTTTATCTGGTGTCGATGCAAAAATTGTAAAAACACTGCTTTGTGCGACAAAGTCTTTGGTTAAGGGTAAGTTATATCAATCTGAATTCTTCCAAGCTTTTAATGTAGCGATTAATGCTGGTACCGATGTTATGCATGATTTGTCGTACTTTGATCGAGTGCTTTCTGGGCATATGTTTTTTCAAGACCCTAAGTCTATTGATCAGTTCCCGCATGTGGTGCACGGGCAATTACGCTCTATGAATAAGCAGCAGCTTATGGGTTGTTTGTATGGTTATTTCTCACCATCGCTTTTCTTGGATTATTTTCATGAGCAGTTTAATAACGTGCTCGATAAAAATAAGACAACTGACTTTAAGATGGAGTCTAGAGAATTTATGAGTTATATCGGATATAATCAGATAGATGAAGAAGAATATGAAGAAGACGGTAATTGTAAATATAACTATAGTATTTCAAGGCAGGCTGTTGCTGACATGCTCGTTAAGGTAGGAATTCTAACTGAAGTTGCTGAATAAGAGTAAATGAGGCTGCGGACCAAGGTTCGTGGCCTTTTTTGTGCTTACACAGGCTCAAATATAAAGAGAATCTTGTCGTCTGATTGTTTCGCGGTACAGGTAAGGTTTTGTTGAGCGATTGCGAGGCCTGCGAAGTAAGCGAGGACAGTATTGTAACTGAGGTGATCTTCAGCAAGAGGAGGCGTACGGGTGAAGGCCTGTATAAGATCTTGATTAAACGATTCTTGAATACCTATAAGTTTGGCGGTTTTGATATTACTATCTGTTACCTCTAAAATCACTTCACCACCCAAAGGAAGAAATTCCGGCGCTGCCCCTGCGATAATGATCAGCAGTTGAAATAGGTGGTTTTTGTCTTTGAGTTCTTGACTATTAAAGGTGAGTTCAATTTTATGCCTTTTGAGGAAGCGCGTAAGGTGACAGGTCAGCGTATCGGCTGAAATGCTGGAGGATGTCTTTTCAGGGCCAAAGACGAAGCGAAGCTGCTGAAAAACCATCAGCATATCTTGGGATGCATTGACGGCCAAGTCGGTAATCTCTTGGGTATCATCGCTGTCACTGGTTTGCTCTTGCAATAAGCTTAGGAAATTGTGAGTATTTCCTAAAGGATTGGCCATATCATGCAGGATTTTTTCCAGGATAAGGTGGGTTGGTACTTTGTCGAGCATAGGAAGGCCTTGTGAAAAGAGTGACTGATTTTATAATAAACTATTTTAAGAGTTTCATGTTGCGCTTTGTTGTTTGATTATAAAATTAAGCTAATTTGCTACAACACACTTTAAAAAAAGTGTATGTTACGCCTAAGTTTATATTTACAGAATTCATTTGCAAGATTGTGAGGAAAAATGGACGGTCAAAAACAGCAGCTTCCGATTGAGGAAATGAGCTTTGAGGATTCAATGCTTGAGTTAGAGCAAATTGTGCGTAAGCTGGAAACTGGACAAGGAAAACTTGATGATGCCGTCCATGCTTATGAGCGCGGTGCCCAGCTGCGGAAGCATTGCGAGCGTAAGCTGAATGAAGCACAAATGAAGGTAGAGAAAGTGGTCGCCAATGATGGACAAGCTTCTCACCTGGAATCGTTGGATGAAGAATAATGCTAGAATCAATCCTAAGCCGTAACCTTAATGAGGCCTTAACGCAAACAAGCTCAGCTGTTGATGAGATGATCGACCTGCTGATTCCTGCGCCTGAGGATGAAAAACCTGAAAACCAGCTTATTGATGCAATGCGGTACTCGACCTTAAGTGGAGGCAAGCGTTTGCGTCCATTTTTTGTTCTTGCGACCTCAGAGTTATTTTCGGTGTCATACACGTGTGCTGTGCGTACAGCATCGGCCATTGAAATTCTGCATAGCTATTCACTGATCCATGACGATTTACCGGCAATGGATGACAGTGCGATGCGCCGCGGCCTTGAAAGCTGTCACGTGCGCTTTGATGAAGCGACTGCCATTTTAGCCGGGGATGCGCTTCTGACCTTGGCTTTTGAAGTGCTGAGCAACGAGAATACCCATTCAGACCCAGCAGTTAGGTGCTCCCTTGTTAAGCGACTTGCTGCAGCATCCGGCCCTTACGGCATGGTTGGCGGGCAGATGCTGGACATGTTGGCTAAGGATAATGAGTATGGTATTGGGGCAATTACACGCCTACAGCGTCTTAAAACAGGGGAGCTGTTTGGCTTTGCTTGTGAGGCGGGGGCGATCTTAGGTCGCGCGCCTTTAAACTTGCGTCATGCGTTACATGCTTATGCCCAGAATATTGGTCTTGCCTTCCAAATTTGCGATGATCTTTTGGATGTCGAAGGCTCAACAACGGCAACGGGAAAACTTGTGCGCAAAGATATTGATGCAGACAAAGCCACCTTTGTTAAGGTCTTGGGCCGTGATCGTGCGCGCGAACAAATGCATTTTCTTGCAGAACAAGCAATTGGGCATTTGAAAGTGTTCGGATCCGAAGCGGAGCTTTTGCGTGAAGCTGCAATGTATATGATTGAGCGTGATCGCTAATAATTGGTATGTTATGAAAAACTTAGATCGCCCTGAAAAATTGCTTGACCAAATGGTGCTGCCAACTGGTATGCGTGACCTTGGGAGTGACGATTTAAAGCAAGTTGCCGATGAGGTTCGTGAAGAGCTGATCGATGTGGTTTCAAAAACGGGTGGTCATTTGGGTGCAGGCCTGGGTGTGGTCGACTTGACGGTTGCGCTGCATCATATTTTCAATACACCGGATGATCGCATTATTTGGGATGTGGGCCACCAGGCCTACCCACATAAGCTGCTTACGGGCCGTAGAGACCGCATGAATACGCTGCGCCAACCTGGCGGGTTATATGGCTTTACAAAGCGCTCTGAGAGTGCGTACGATCCTTTTGGGGCAGGGCACAGCTCGACTTCTATTTCTGCAGGCTTAGGCATGGCTGCTGCAAGGGATCACCTGGGCAAAAATAATCACGTGATTGCAGTAATTGGTGACGGGGCATTAAGCGCTGGCATGGCCTATGA
>CAYGJW010000150.1:0-3853 GCA_964350415.1 uncultured Alphaproteobacteria bacterium | reverse complement strand
GAAAAGGTAAGGCCTTTTGTGCAGGGGCGGACCTTGATTGGATGCAAGAAAGTCGACAGTTTTCAGAGAGTCAAAATATAGAAGATGCCCGGCCCTTAGGCATTCTTATGAATAAATTGTCTAAGCTTAAAAAAGTGACGATCTGTGTCGTACACGGATCTGTATATGGTGGCGGTATTGGGCTTGCTGCATGCTCAGACATTGTGATTGCAGCGTCGGATGTAAAGTTTTGTTTTTCCGAAGTTAAGCTTGGGCTTGTGCCTGCTGTGATTTCGCCATTTGTTATCCAGGCGATGGGAGCAAGGGTTGCACGAAAGTATTTTTTGACGGCAGAAGTATTTAGTGCAACAGATGCATTAGGTCATGGTTTAGTTCATGAAGTGGCGGAACCTGAAGCGCTTGCCGCGACTGTTCAAGCTTTGCATCAGCAGCTGCATACGGTTGCGCCACATGCACGCGTGGAAGCCAAAGATCTGGTAAAAACTGTTACAGGAAAGCCTATAGATAAGGCGCTATTAAATGATCTTGTTCACTTGATTGCAGGACTTAGGCAGTCGGAAGAAGGCCGAGAAGGTATGGCGGCTTTCTTTGAAAAACGTTTGCCGATTTGGGCAACGAAGAAAGGGCCTGCGAATGTTTCGTAAGTTATTAGTTGCAAACCGAGGCGAAATTGCTTGCCGTGTGATGCGTACAGCAGAAAAACTTGGGATTAAAACGGTTGCGGTTTATGCAAGTGTTGATCGCAATAGCTTATGGGTGCAACAGGCTGATGAGGCTTATGAACTTAAGAGTGTATCGCCGACACAATGCTATTTGGAGCAAGAACAAATTATACAAATCGCGCAACATTGCGGTGCTGAAGCAATTCATCCAGGCTATGGTTTCTTATCTGAAAACACACAGTTTGCGAAAAAACTTCAGGAATCAGGGATTGTTTTTGTTGGTCCAAGTCCAGAATCGATGAGCTTAATGGCGTCAAAGCAAGATTCGAAAGTTCATATTGAATCGATTCAGGTACCGACAGTTCCAGGGTTTAATGTGGATGAAAGCGCCAATGAAAAAGAGCTCTTGGGGCTCGCAGAAACTGCAGGATATCCCTTACTTATTAAGGCCTCTGCTGGTGGAGGCGGTAAAGGCATGCGGGTTGTTGAAAATGCGAATGAATTTTTAGAGCAATTGGCTGGTGCGCGTCGGGAAGCTGAGAAATCTTTTGGTGATGGGCGTTTGCTGGTTGAGAAGTTTCTAGCCAAACCCAGGCACGTAGAAGTACAAGTGTTTGGGGATAATCATGGCAATGTTGTGCATTTATTTGAGCGGGATTGCTCGCTACAGCGCCGCCACCAGAAAATCGTTGAAGAAGCGCCAGCCTTGGGTTTAAGCGAAGAGCTTCTTAGTGAAATGCGCGATGCAGCCGTACGCATTGCACAGTCTATCAATTATAGCGGTGCAGGGACGATTGAGTATCTGGTTGAGGATGGCGCTTTTTATTTTATGGAAATGAACACACGCTTGCAGGTTGAACACCCTGTGACGGAGGCGATTACGGGACTGGATCTTGTTGAGTGGCAATTGCGTGTGTCAGCAGGTGAAGAACTTCCCTTAAACCAAGAAGAAATTACTCAAACAGGCCATGCAGTTGAAGTGAGATTGTACGCTGAAAATCCAGCTAATAGTTTCTTGCCCTCAACAGGCCGGATTCAGAAGCTTGGTTTTTCAGGCTATGCCTTTGGACGAATTGATACAGGCGTACAGTCGGGCGATGAAGTTACGATGCATTTCGACCCAATGATTGCCAAGGTGACTGTGCATGAAGGTAACCGCCGTGCTGCAATTGAAAGTATGAAGCATTTTCTGGATCAAAGCTTTGTGTTTGGCCCGAAGACAAACTTGGGATTTCTTGCATGTATCTTAAGGAATCAGGCTTATTTGGATTTTGATATTTACACGCGTTTTGTCGAAGACCGTTTAGATAGCTTTTTAAAAGAGTCATTACCTGAATCACTTTTATGTGTTGTCATTGCAAAATTGATAGCAGGCACAAGAGGCATAAATTCAGCCTGGGGCGAAAAAGTTTTTAGTTATTCTGGGGCACAGAAGCTTGAGTTATTCTGTAATGGCACCTCCTATGCCGTAGAGGTTATGAGTCAACAAGGATCAAGATTTATAGTCCGTGTGATGAGCAAGCTCTTTGAGATCGATGAAGCCTACTTTTCAGGCTCAAGATTTACCTGCATGGTTAACAGGAAGCCGGTTAGCGGCTTCTTTTATGAATGGCCGGATCGTTGGGATTTTCAGTATGAGGGGCAAACCTACAGCATCACTGGGGACCGTTTAGATCTTGTGCATAATCATACTGGTGATGATCTGGGGCATCTGAAGGCACCAATGCCGGGGCGTGTGATAGATGTTCTCGTAAAAAATGGGCAAAAAATCAAATTAGGTGATAAACTGGTCATATTAGAAGCCATGAAAATGGAGCACGTGGTTAAAGCAACCGAGGATACAATTGTTGAGCAGGTATTCTTTAAGCCAGGTGATTTCGTTGAAGAGGGATCTGAACTGGTTAGGATGCGTGGACAGGCTTAAAGGGAGGCTGTTTGTGTGATGATGGATTTTCCCCAGTATGTTGAAATTGTTGAAGTGGGGCCACGTGATGGTCTGCAGAATGAAAGTGCTTGTTTAAGTCCTGGTCAACGTGTCCTTTTTATAGAGAGTCTCGTTGAATCTGGTGTGCGTAGCATTGAAATAGGCAGTTTCGTTTCTCCTAAGTGGGTGCCGCAGATGGCAAACACAGATAAAGTGTATGCGGCAGTTAAAGCGCTGCCAGACATAGAGATGTCTGCCCTCGTTCCTAATATGTACGGGTTTAAAGCTGCAAAAGCTGCAGGCCTAAAACAAGTTGCTATTTTTGCAGCGGCATCAGAAAGCTTTTCCCAAAAAAACATCAATGCGAGTATTGCTGAGAGCTTGCAACGTTATGAAGAAGTCGTAACAAAGGCTTTGCAAGCAGGCATAAGGGTGCGGGGGTATGTTTCTTGCGTGTTGGGTTGTCCTTATGAAGGGGATGTACCGCTTGAAAAGGTGGTTCAGGTTTCCAAGGCCTTACTTGATATGGGATGTTACGAAATTTCATTAGGCGATACGATTGGGGTAGGGACACCGCTTAAAGCGATAGAGATGCTACAGGCTGTTGTGGCTGAAGTCCCGATAGATAAAATTGCTGTGCATTTTCATGATACGTACGGCCAGGCCTTAGCGAATATCTTTGCGTGCCTAAGTTTAGGTATAAAAACGATTGATAGCTCTGCAGGCGGCTTAGGTGGTTGTCCTTATGCACAAGGCGCCAGCGGCAATGTGGCGACAGAAGACGTTGTTTATATGCTTAATGGTATGGGAATTCAGACTGGAATCGATTTGAAGAAGCTTGTTTTATCGAGCAAACCTGTTTTTGAACAGCTCAATAGAGAGTCAGAATCCCGTGTTCACCAACAATTTCTGAAATAACCTCTGTTTTTAGCATCTATTTTCCAATTTATATGTTTCATATTTATTGAGTAAAAAATTAGCTTTTTCAAGTTTTGTAGGAGGGTTTTAGGCTTCCTATGGTTATGGTTTGTGAGCTTTAAACGCATCAATTTTTATTTATCAGTATGTATTAATATTTTTGTACTCCTCCTTTTCCATATTAGCTGTGTATTTCTACTATAAATCTCTCCTTATACTCGTCTTTTTCTAGTGCTTTACTCGTGTTCAGGAGGGGTATCAGGCTCTCTTTGGAGCGATGCACAGGATGCCATCGAAGTTTTTTAAAAAAAGATGCATTTATTGATTGACGTGGGTTTGGTTGGTGTGT
>CAYGJW010000149.1:0-3863 GCA_964350415.1 uncultured Alphaproteobacteria bacterium | reverse complement strand
ATGCGGGCTCGACTGTTGTATAAGCATGCATCGTTGCTCTTAACTGCGAATGATAAAATACGGAAAAATATACAGGCTGTAAGTCGTGAGCTTGGTGAGCAAATATCGGCTGTACTAAGTGGTGTTCTGGCTGCTTTGTTTATGTATGTATTTTTTTAGAGGGGTAGAGTGATGGCAAAGGATAAAGCAAAGAAAGCGAAGAGTAAGAAAAAATCAGGAATGATTTCATTCTTGATGCTGACAATTCTGTTGTCTTTGGCTTTTTGGCACCTGCCGGTTGCAACAATTTTGCTGTGCGGTATGGCCCCAACAATTGTGGCTTATGTTATTGATATGCGACCGCAAAAGTATTCTGCAATGTGTGTTGGTTGCTTTAACTTATGTGGAATTATGCCTTTTTTGCAAGAAACTTACAGAGAGCACCATAGTCTCGCTCAAGTTATGCAAAAAATGTCAGATCCTTATACCTGGGTTGTGATGTTTGGGGCTGCTTCTGTTGGGTGGATGATGCTTTATGCGATGCCTTCAGTTGCACGCGTCTTTATTCTCATGCGCTGTGACCGCGCTGAGGCAGATTTTAAAAGGCGTCAGAAACGTGTGAATGATCAATGGCATGTTGATTTAAGCTCTAAAGATAAAGGGGCTCACGAAGAGCCCAAAGATCCTGCTGCGAACAAGCAGGCCGCAAAAGAATAGTCTTAACTTGCTTGGCGTTGTTGATCCAAAGGTACGGACTTCTTCATTGCATTTTGCAGCTTTTCAAAGGCGCGTGCTTCAATTTGTCTAACGCGTTCTCTAGAAATTCCGTACTCAGCACTGAGTTGCTCAAGCGTCATTGAATCATCAATAAGGCGGCGTTTGGTAAGAATTTCGCGCTCTCTGTCTTTCAAAGTTTTGAGGGCTTCGTCCAAAAGCGTCTTACGTTGAGAGAACTCCTCATTAACCGCATAAATAGTTTCTTGATTTGGGGTGTCGTCTTCAAGCCAATCTTGCCACTCTGAATCACCTTCCGCAGCTAGCGGTGCATTTAGGGAATGATCAGGCGCAGCGAGGCGGCGGTTCATGTTAACGATTTCATGCTCCGGAACATTGAGTTCTTCAGCAATAAGTTTTACATTTTCGGGAGAAAGATCCGCATCTTCAAAGGCGCTAAGGCGACTTTTGATCTTTCTTAAGTTAAAGAAAAGTTTCTTCTGTGCTGCGGTTGTTCCCATTTTTACAAGGGACCAAGAGTGCAGAATGTATTCCTGGATGGCAGCCCTGATCCACCACATCGCATACGTTGCCAGTTTAAAGCCTTTATCTGGGTCAAAGCGTTTGACGGCTTGCATCATGCCGATGTTACCTTCAGAGATCAGCTCGTTAACAGGCAGGCCATAACCACGGTAACCCATGGCAATTTTTGCAACAAGGCGCAGGTGGCTTGTGACAAGCTTATGCGCTGCATCTAAGTCGTTATCGTGCTTCCACTGTTTTGCAAGGGTGAACTCTTCATCAGGCTTAAGCAGCGGGAAGCGTTTGATTTCTTGCAGATACTGAGAAAGACCTCCCTCTGCTTGGAGAGTAGGGATATTACCAGTTTTTATTTCAGTCATTGTGTAATTCCTTATGCTCTTTTAAAAAAATAAAAGTAACTTGTTAATAAATAATAATTTACTTATACACGCATTGCTTCCATTCTTCAAGTTTTTTCAGTATTTGGTCTAGTTCTTCTGGTATTTTGCAGGTAAAAAAGAGGCTTTCACCTGATGTTGGGTGCTCAAATCCAAGTTGTTCTGCATGCAGCCAAGGTCTATTCAGCTCACTTATAGCATCTTTCAAGTCGCTGGGAACATGTTTTTTAAGCACTCGAGAGCGACCGTAAGTTTTGTCACCAAGTAGGGAATGCTTAATTGAGCTCATATGGACGCGAATCTGATGGGTGCGTCCTGTTTCTAGGGTGCACTCAACGTAGGAAAGCATGTCGTGGTAGGTTGCAAGGCGTTTGTAGTGTGTGATGGCTTCCCGGCCACCATAAGCCAGAAGCGCCATCTTTTTACGGTCCCTGGTGGAGCGGCCGATGTTGCCTTCAATTGTATTTTTTGCGTGTCTAAGTTCACCCCAAACCAAGGCCTTGTAAACACGTTGAATGGTATGTTCTTTAAATTGTTCGCTGAGGTGCATGTGGGCGCGATTGTTTTTCGCAACGACCAGTAATCCGCTTGTGCCTTTGTCGATACGGTGGACAATTCCTGGTTTTAAGACGCCGCCAATGTCGGAAAGTGAATCACCGCAGTGGGCAAGCAAAGCGTTGACCAGGGTGGCATCCTTGCTGCCTGGGGCCGGGTGTACAACCATGCCTGAGGGCTTGTTAACAACGATCAGGTCATCATCTTCATACACGACATCAAGAGGAATTTCTTCCGCTTTCATCCAGCTTTGTTCTGGAGCTGCGATAGAGATTGTAATTGTCTCAGGTTTCTTAATTCTGATAGATGGATCCGTTGTAATTTCCCCAGCTAAGCTAACATTGCCTTTTTCAATGAATGTTTTTAGTTGGCTCCGCGAGTAGTCAGCGATATGGTGTGCAAGCAGGGCGTCAATGCGCATTGCCTTGGGCGGTTCGATAAGGTCAAGAATAAGTGTTCTGCTTTTGTCAGAATGCTCTTCGGAGGAAAGCGTGAATTCAGGCGTATCAAAAGTTTTAATGAGATCTGTCATTTTGGGGGGCGTGCTCTTTGTTGTCCTCTTTGCAGTTATATGTGTGACTTTGTATAAAAGATACAACCAGTCGCAGGAAATTACTCCAGCGAAAGTGGTTGCGGCGTCAGCTGCTGCCGCGCCGATCAATACGAAGGAAAAAGCACTGGATGCTTCAGGGGAAAACAAGCCACAGCTTAAAAAAGAGCAGGCTCTTGATCTACCTTTTGAGCAGGTTGTTCCTCTAGAGCAAGATGAGAAAATTGAGGAGCTTTTGAATCTTGGAAAAGGCTTAGTTTTAATGGTCATTGAAGATAAAGAAAAAAATCAAAGATTTGAAATCTATGATGCAAAAACCGGCTTGAAGCAAGGCACCTTCGATGTGGAAAGACAGCTTGAAGCTGTTGGCACAGAAGATAAAAAACAGAAAGAGGAGAGCTAAAATGACAGCATTTTTTCATCACATTACATCGACTGTTTTTCATCCGATTTATCTCTTTCTGATGGTGATGGGTGTGGTTTCTTTATGGCTGACGCCTAAGACAGTTTGGTGGATTGTTTGGGGCATGGCTGCCGCGCTTACGGGTTGGTACTTGGGGCATATCTCAGCCTTTGGATTGATCATACTGGGCGGCTTTACTTTGGCTGTTGTACTGTATTACCGGGGGCCTAATATTGCGGGGCTTAAGGCTGTATTGGGGATTGGTATCTCTGCCGCTGGGGTTTTGCTGTATATGCACTTTCTGCCAGGTTTCAGTAACTGGCATTTGATTCATGGCATTAAGGTAAGTGCTGCATCAACGCCTTATCACTTTTATCTAAGTGCTGATAAAATCATTCCAGGAATCGTGCTGCTGGCGATGGGCCATGCGATGGCTGCAAGCAGTCAGTGGCGGGAAATTTTTGTACAGTCCTTTATCCCAATTCTTCTGTTATTGGCTGTGCTCATTGGTTTGCCAACCTCGATTGGCTTTATCAAGTATGATCCAAAAATTACCGAGTGGTTGGTGGTTTGGTTGCCGATTAATCTGCTGTTTGTTTGCATTATTGAAGAATCACTTTTCCGCGGCTTTATTCAAAAAGAGCTGGGCGAAATGTTCCCGTTTTTAAAGGGCAAAGATGTGATTTGTCTGGTTGTTGCTGCTGCAATTTTTGGGCTCACGCATTTACCTGCAGGGCTGACA
>CAYGJW010000148.1:0-3880 GCA_964350415.1 uncultured Alphaproteobacteria bacterium | reverse complement strand
TCGCTAGACATTTCACCCAAACCCTTAAAGCGGGTAATGTCGATTTTGGCACCTTTTTTGAATTCTTTCGCAATAAGGATATCCTTATGGTCGTCATCTCGTGCATAGATTGTTTTGCCGCTGTTCGAAAGCTTATAAAGCGGTGGAGCTGCCAGATACAGGTGCCCGTCCGTAACAAGCTTAGGCATTTGATGATAAAAGAAGGTCATCAAAAGTGCGGCAATATGTGCGCCATCAACGTCTGCATCGGTCATGATCACAACACGGTCATAACGTAATTTCTGGACATCAAAATCTTTGCCGACACCGCAACCGAGTGCAAGGACAAGATCTGCCAATTGTTGGTTTGCCATACGCTTGTCTGCCGAAGCATTGGCTACGTTAAGAATTTTGCCGCGTAGGGGTAGAATGGCTTGAATCGCCCGTTGACGGGCCTGCTTGGCGGTGCCGCCAGCTGAGTCCCCTTCAACAAGGAAAATTTCAGTACCTTCACGGTCCCTGTTCGAGCAGTCCGCAAGTTTTCCAGGTAAGCGTAGACGTTGCGTTGCGGTTTTGCGCTGTGTTTCTTTGGCTTTTTTGCGAGCAATACGATCTTCTGCGCACGCAATAAAGAAGTCCAACAAGCTGTTTGCCATGGCCGTATTGCTGCTGAGCCAATTTTCAAAACGATCTTTGATGACCGTATCAACCAGTTTTTGTGCCCCAGCTGAAACAAGCTTTTCCTTGGTTTGTCCCTGAAACTGAGGTTCCCCAATAAAGATTGAGAGCAACGCACAAGCAGGGCCAAGAACATCGTCAGGCGTGATAATGCTGCTTTTTTTGACGTTCGCAATTTCCCCGTATGATTTAATTGCACGGGTTAATGCAGCCCGTAGCCCATTTTCATGGGTTCCGCCAAGCGGGGTAGGGACCGTATTACAGTAAGAATGCATGAAGCCTTGGGATTCTGGCGTCCAAGTAACAGCCCATTCAACTCTCTGTTCAACTCCTGTCTCTGAATCAAGTGTAATGCTGCCTTCGAAAGGCGCTGGTGTCAGCGTTTCAGCCTTGCCTAGGGTATGCAGAAGGTAGTCGGTCAGTCCATTGGGAAAATGGATGATTTCCTTCTCAGGGATCGCCTCAGGCCTTTGCAGCGTATGACAGGTCCAACGAATTTCAACGCCGCGATAAAGATAAGCTTTTGACTTAGCCATATGGTAGAGTGTTCCAGGCTTGAACCGGCAGTTCTCCCCAAAAATTTCAGGGTCCGGGCTGAAGTGAACCGTCGTGCCGCGTCTGTTTGGGGCCGCGCCTATTTTCTCAAGCTTAGAGGTTGGCTTACCCTTGCTGTATGTCTGTTGCCACAATGTTTTATCGCGGGCGATTTCAACCCTTAGATGGTCAGACAAGGCGCAAACGACAGAGATACCCACACCATGCAAGCCGCCGGATGTTTGATACGCGCCGCCGCCAAATTTACCGCCGGCATGCAACGTCGTCATAATAATTTCAAGAGCACTCTTCGTCGGATCTTTCGGATGTGGATCTGTCGGAATACCGCGTCCATTATCAGAAATTGTAACAGAACCATCTTCTTGCATCGTCAGTTCAATGCGCGTGGCGTGCCCCGCAACGGCTTCATCCATCGCATTATCAAGAATCTCAGCAACCAAGTGATGTAGCGCACGTTCATCCGTACCACCAATGTACATACCAGGACGACGGCGTACAGGTTCCAAACCTTCAAGAACTTCAATATCCTGAGCCGAATAAGTGTCCTGAACAGGTTGCGTGGTTTTGTTTTTTTCAAAGAGTTTCATGGCAGCAGTATAAGACAATCAAGCCGCAGAAACCACTAAAATGATTCCTTTGCGCGATTTCGTTGTTAAAGCTTACCTCGTGTCCTCACGTACAGGGCGTACGCTGCGGGACGAGAGTTGCGCTTTGCCTAGAACTCATCACAAAAGAATCATTTTAGGAGAAGATTTTTGCCTCAAGATATTGCTTATTGCGCGGTATTGATTGGGACGATTGCAGTGTTAACGATGATCTTCCTTAGGGAGAGGGGGTGAGAGGGGTAATTTAACCTTAAATAACAATGAGGTTACACTGTTGATTTGTTGCGGGGTTGGAACCGTGCTACTATAAGTCAAGTAGCCTTATTAAGTCGAGAGATAGAGGAATTTATGACACAGGATGTGAACGAAATTTATCGTGAGTTTGATTCAATCGAAAGTAAGCTTCCAAAGCGTCAACCTGCAATGCGGACGGTTGCAATGCCAAGTGATACGAATGCGAGCGGTGATATCTTTGGTGGCTGGCTGCTCTCTCAAATGGATTTGGCGGGCGGTAGCTTTGCGAGTGCTTATTCGGGCGGGAAGGCTGTAACTGTTGCAATTGATGCCATGACCTTTCACCAGCCTGTCAGTGTTGGTGATGAGGTGAGTTGTTATGTGGATCTTGTTAAAACAGGGAAGACCTCAATGACTTTACATGTTGAAACTTGGGCACGCCAACGATTTGGTGGAAAAACTGTAAAAGTTACAGAAGGTAAATTTGTTTTTGTTGGAATTGACGAGAATGGAAAGTCACGTCGATTAGATAAAAAATAATGTTTGCTTCATTGGATTTGTCGAGTTACTTGTCAAATCTATTTTAGAGTTTTTTGTATTTGATTTATCAGCATTTTTTTAATTTATTTTGCTTAAGGATGTATCCTATTTTACTTGCTTCACTTGATGGCCTTGGGGCCTGCTTAAATTTGGTGCATGGGTCTTTGAGTGAGTGATTTATTGGGCTTAGGGTAGATGTTAAAAACTTATCAACAGCGATGTCCCCAGAGCCCGTGGATTACTCTTAGTGGCTTCTAATGATGTTTGTCAAAGTACTTCATACCAAATTTTCAGACATTCTTTTGAGTGCTTTAATAGAGCTTTAAGTGATCAGTTTTTGGGCATGATCTCGTCCTAAATTTGTTCAAAATAATCTGCTTGACGCCGCTTTTGTGCTTGAAGATTTGATAAGGCCTAAATTATTGAGGTTTTATAAAAAAAAGGGGCCGAAGCCCCTTTTTTTTAAGCAATTAAAGCTTAGTTATTCGCCGTGATCGTAAAGTTATAATCAAAGTTACCTTCATCACGCTTATAGCTAATGAGGTAGCCACAACTGGATGTGCCATCCATGTTATCAATAACCTCACTAATACGCCTGACTGTCACCAACTCTTCAACTTTATCAAGATCAGTATCTTGAATAGTTTCATCCAGATTCCAAAGCTGAATCAATGTAAGCGCGTCAATTTCACGATCAACGTGTAGAGACAAGTCAATATTTGAGCTGAGGTTTGCCTTAAAGGTGGTCGCTTCCTTGAGTTGTGCGGAAATAATGAACTGTGTCGAAATACGCTTGATTTCATCATTATCAGCATTACGGTCTGCAAAGCGTGGGAAGACATCCAACGCTTGCTCTATATTATCCTGCAAAAGCGGGATAGAAAGACTGAAAGTAAGAGCTTTATTAGGTTTTCCTTCAAATCCTAGGCGTGCTTGGTACTTCTCGGTGTGACCCGCAACATTGGGCAGTTTCTCACCAGGTCCAAGATCTTCAATATACATATCAATAGCTGTTGGGTCTCCCGCATTTCCAAGGAAATAGCGTTCAGTTGATTGAATAAGGTAGTTGATTCCCTCGTAGCGGAAAATATTGAGATTATTTGGAATCATAAGTCTGGTGATCAGTTGCTTAATATCAGTCTCGGTTTCAAAGGTTGGCCGATGATCATCGCCAAATTGTTGATTAAGTCCAAGTTTGAATTCACCATAAGTTCTGAAAGTCAACGTATACCAATCAGATAATGTTATGACCGAAATAACAAAACAGAATCCATCTAGGCCGTCAACTA
>CAYGJW010000147.1:0-3976 GCA_964350415.1 uncultured Alphaproteobacteria bacterium | reverse complement strand
TGGACCGTTATACAGAGTCCTTACAGCTCGATAAACCAAATGGTGTTCTGGCCGCTGCAGTGCACCCGGGCAGAATTAAAACGGGTATGCAGGATGATATTCGCCGAGCTGTCAAAGGGTTGCCGAATGAAAAATCTTTTGAGCAGAGATTTAAGAGTGGTGATTTTATCCCCTCAGAGACTGTAGCTAATTACCTGGTTTGGTTGTTGTCAAAAACGGATGATGCCTATTTTGTCAGCAAGAAGCATCATATCAATGATTACCTTAATATCCAAAAATCACCATAGAAAATGGCTGAAAAATGAATTGATAAACCCTTATTAACAGCTATTTATGCGCAGTTGCTATAGACAGTATAGTTATTAAATTATGTGGGTTTTTAGCTTCAGCAGATATACAGCGAGCTTATTTTGTAAAAATGATCATCGATCAGAAGCACATCTGTATTGTTTTGAGATATTTATTAGAAAGCATCTTATTTACAAATAAAAAAGGCCCATCAAAATTGATAGGCCTTAATCATTTTTAGATATCTATAATCGAAGTTTAATCTTCTACAGAAAAATCTTCGCGCTTATCTTTTGGAAGCTCAGCAAGCAACATTGCTTTTGTACACAGCCCAAGCGTTACAGGGCTTTGCGGCTTGATTTCGTCCATGGCTTTATGTGTTTTATCGCGGATATTGCCGATGGTTGTTTTTGTCGTTCCCAAAAGACGCATCATTTGGGCGTCAGAAAGCTCGGGGCAGTTTTTAAGCAACCAGGCAATCGCATTCGGTTTATCTTGTCTTTTAGACAAAGGAATATAGCGCGCTTTTTTCTTAACTTTGATTTTGACCTTCATTTCGGCCAATTCCATGTAGTAATGAGGGTCTTGTGGCGCTTTTTCCAGCTCTTCTTTTGTAAGTTGACCCGCAGTAAGAGGGTTTAAGCCTTTAACTTTTGATTCT
Organism: uncultured Alphaproteobacteria bacterium; assembly: GCA_964350415.1. Lineage (GTDB taxonomy): Bacteria > Pseudomonadota > Alphaproteobacteria > CAYGJW01 > CAYGJW01 > CAYGJW01. The sequence continues at coordinate 3,027 of CAYGJW010000147.1, read as the reverse complement.
TGCTCTTCGTCCGCAATGGCCTGTACTTCAAGGTCATGCATCCCGCAAAAACGTGCGATTTGTCCAAAAGTTAAAGATGTATTCTCTACGAGCCAAACGGCTGTTGCCTTCGGCATAAGAGGTATTGCCATGTCACGCCTCAATATAATTTCTTAAATTTAGAAGGGCTGCTTTTAAAGAAGCGTCCCTATTAGGAATATGATTATAACTGATATTTGCAAGGAATGATACGAGATTCTTGGCTGAGGTCTGGTATTTGGTTTTTAAGGTTGCTATATAGATGTTACATATATAAGGATTTCACAGAATGCAGGATGTAATGCAAAAACAGCCGCTAACAATTTATCTTGCGGGCCCAAGGGGCTTTTGCTCAGGTGTTGATCGTGCGATTGAGATCGTTGAAAAGGCGCTTGAGAAGTATGGTGCCCCGGTTTATGTGCGTCATGAAATCGTCCACAATAAGTTTGTTGTTGATCAGCTGCGCGATAAAGGTGCTGTCTTTGTTGAAGAAATTACCGAAGTCCCAGATGATCGACCGGTTATTTTCTCGGCGCACGGGGTCGCAAAGTCGGTGCCTGCCGCTGCTGTAAAACGCGATATGCACTTTATTGATGCAACTTGTCCATTAGTTAGCAAAGTGCATCGCGAAGTAGAGCGTCACCATAAAAATGGCTGTCATGTATTGTTGATTGGTCACAAAGGCCACCCAGAAGTGATTGGGACCATGGGGCAAGTGCCTAAAGGTTCTGTAAGCTTGATCGAGACAAAAGAGCAGGCAGCAACCATGGATGTGCCTGCAGGCGAGTTGGCCTATGCCACGCAAACGACTTTGTCTGTGGATGACACGGCTGAGATTTTGACGGTGCTACAACAGCGCTTCCCGCACTTACAAGGCCCTAAAAAAGAAGATATCTGTTACGCAACAACCAATCGTCAAGATGCGGTCAAAGCGGTTGCTGAAAAATGTGATGCGTTTGTGGTTGTGGGCGCGCAAAACTCATCAAACTCAAAGCGCTTGGTGGAAACGGCAAAGCAAAATGGATGCGCCAAGGCCATGCTGCTGGATCGTGCAGTGAACATGGACTGGCAATGGCTTGAAGGCGTAGGGTCTTTAGGAATTACAGCAGGGGCATCGGCGCCAGAAATACTGGTTGAAGAACTGGTTGCAGGATGCCGCAAGCATTTTGATGTGACGGTTGAAAATGCCATTATTCGTGAAGAAAATATCAAATTCAAGCTCCCTAAAGAATTGCAAGCCGCATGACAAAAACAGTCGAAGCCTATACGGACGGCTCATGCCAAGGCAATCCAGGTCCCGGCGGCTGGGGTGTCTTGCTGCGCTATGGTAATACGGAAAAAGAGCTGTTCGGAAGCGACAAAGAAACCACCAATAACCGGATGGAGCTGATGGCTGCAATCCAGGCCCTAGAGGTTCTTAAAAGGGCTGCAGAGGTAGATCTGTATACGGACAGTACTTATGTGCAAAAAGGCATTAGTGAGTGGATCCACACTTGGAAAAAAAATGGCTGGCGTACCGGTGCAAAAAAGCCCGTCAAAAACGTCGATTTATGGCAACGCCTAGACGAGGCCCAGCAAAAGCACCAGGTCAAATGGCACTGGGTAAAAGGCCATGCGGATCATCCGGAGAATGAGCGGGCGGATGTGCTCGCCCGCAAAGGCACCGAAGCCGCTCTGAAATAGCAAATTAGGCTCATCTCGTCGTTAAGCCTCTCAGACGAACAGGAAGGTTCGACTAATCGAGGCTTGCCTAGAGCTGATTCCGAATTTTCTATTTCATTCTCTCATCTCACAGGAATCATTTTAAACGAAGAAAACAGATTGATTTAGCGTTTACACATCGTCACTTCACGCCTCGTGCATAATGCACCTCGTGTACCAGGGCGTACACGTCGCTTTTTGGTCCTTGTGTAGCCACTAACTGAATCTGTTTTGTATCCTTACTTAGAGCTGATTCCGAATTTTCTTACTTTATTCTCTGACTTTTTTACCCGATAGCTTTGCTGAACAGCTTTGGCATACAGAGTATTCAAGGATTAATAGTATTTCGGGTGTAGTGAGTCAATTAACGACATATTATGCTACATTATTTTGGCTTATAATATGCATGCAACCTATAGCAATTATCGTATTGGCTGTCTTGATAGAGGCAAAGAAATATGCTGTGACATTGACATTGTTAATGGGTTTTGCTAAAACATCAAATAAGGTGCTAGGTTAGTAATTTAACGTCTTAAAAAATAATATTTTAGTTATTTCTATAGAGCATGTTTGAGGCGCTGTCCTTAAGACATGTTTTATAAATGCAGGATAATTCAATGAACAAGCAGATTTTACTTAAACGCTTCAGCAAAACTACTTTTGCTACTCTACTCTTCTTTGGACTGCTGTCCATTCCTTATGCAGTCCAAGCTGGTGTCCCTGATCTGAATGGTTATGGCTATAAATCTGGAGCAGATACCCTAAAAGGCGTCTCGCATATTATTCGGGCTGCCGCCTCTAATGGTAAAATCAAAGCCAAACTTAAAGATGGCACCACCTACCAATTTCAAATATCAGATGAAGACTTTGAAAAACTCGGTACAATCAAGGACGCATTCAATGGCTTTCCTAACAAACCTACCCAGAATGGGCTTAGGGAGGGGAAATTAAGCTTATCTCGTGATGGCATGCAGTTCACCCTTACGGCAACACTTGCCAATGATAGAAGTATGTCTGCAACTTTCCTAATGGGCACAGCAGAACAACTTGCGGCAGAGCAAGCAAGAATAGCAGCTATATTAGATTCAGCCCCAAATAATACTCTTATTGGCCTGTCCCGTGAGTTACAAGAATCTATCGGCCTGCAAGTAACCCTGCCTGAACTTTTAGAACTCAATAGAATACCTGGTGATGTTATGAAAGCTGCTTTTCAAACAGGACCAGCTCTTGCCGTTATGATTCCCGAACAATTCTATCAGGCCGTTGAACGACTGTTTACGACCTCTCAAAATGACAATGGATCTTGGA
>CAYGJW010000146.1:0-3994 GCA_964350415.1 uncultured Alphaproteobacteria bacterium | reverse complement strand
CTTAGCTGGGGTCTGAACTGCTTAACAACACGCACAAACTTTATCTATAAATGAGGAAACATCTTATGATTCGCAAACTTATAATACTGGTGTTCTTTGGAATAACCGCGGCCTCATCTCAGTTACAGGCCAACCCAAAGCCTGGGAAAATCACAGTAATTCTGGATTGGTTCGAAAATCCAAATCATGCGATTTTAACGGTGGCCAACAAATGTCATTTCTTTAAACACCAAAATATCGAAGTCGAGATTATTTCCCCTGCAAATAGTGGCGATCAGCTTAAGATGGTTTCATCCAAAAAAGTAGATGTAGCAGTTTATCATCAACCTAAAGTCGTCCTAAATATTGCTAAAGGATTGCCGCTGATGCGTATTGGGACAATTATTAATACTCCGCTTGCGGGGATTTCAATCAAAAAAAGTAATAGCTTACAAACGATTGCTGATCTTAAGGACAAGCGTTTAGCCCGATCACTTTCAAACCAGTCGATCATAACCGGAACTATGCTTGAAAATAACGGACTAAAATTGACTGATGTTAAATCAATAAGTGTAGGTCTTTCAATTGTTTCTGGCATGGTATCTAATAAATTAGATGCCATTTCTGTTCTGGTGAATTACGAACCTTTTGTACTTGAAAGTTTAGGCTGTCCCGTTAATACGTTCCGTTGCGATCACCACGGGGTGCCGTCCTATGATGAGCTGATTCTGGTTGCCCACAAAGGCCTTCCAAAGCGCGAAACCTTACATCGTTTCATCTTGGCCCTGAATATGGCGGCAACCGTCATCCGGGATAATAAGGAGCGCGCTTGGAAACTGATTCAATCAGGGCATCCGAATTTTAAGGGCAAGCTTTATGATGATTGCTGGAAAGCAACCTGCGCAAGCTTGCCGCATAATGTTGGGGACTTTGACCCAAAACGTTACGATGCTTTTACGCAATTTATGCTGAAAAAAGGCTTTATTGAAAAAAGCATTCCAGTATCAGATATCGCAGTGAACTTAGCCGCCTAAAAATAGGGTTGCTCGTTTGGATGCTGCATGCTAATCAAAATCATCCCTGTAATGGAGCTGATAATGAGCAACCTAAAGCCTGGTTTCGTCTACTTAGAAGACTTTATCCCAACCATTGAACAAGACATCCGCTACGCCCAAAGCTATAACCTGATTGGCAGGCCGATTGCGGGCTATGGCTCCGAACGTTGCGTTATTGCCGAACCGCTCGCTAAGGCATTGGCAGCAGCACAACACGATGCCAATGCAGCTGGATATTCCTTAAAAGTTTACGAGGCTTATCGTCCCCTGCGCGCTGGTGAAGATATTCAACTGTGGTGCCAAAACCCAGCACAACAAAGCATGAAGGAAGAATATTACAAACATATCGATAAGGCGACCCTGCATGCTGAGGGCTATGTGCTGATGCGATCATTGCATACGCGCGGCGCGGCCGTTGATGTGACTTTGGTGCCGCTTGGTAAGGCTGATTATATAAAATACCAACCTGGCGATGCGCTGGTTGATGGGATATTGCCTTATGCACACCGGCTATATGATAACAGCATCGATATGGGTACGGCGTTTGATTGCTTCCATGATTTGTCGCATACTTGGAATCCAAATGTTGCTGTTGATGCAGCCCGCAACCGCAAACTGCTGTGCACCCTGATGGAAAAGCACGGCTTTGAAAATTACGAATACGAATGGTGGCACTTTAATTTTAAAGACGAACCCTTTCCCGAAACCTATTTCGATTTTGAAATACGCTAACAATCAACGGAGATCCATATGATTTTAGGACATGAACTTTTTGGTCAAGGCGCAGAAAACGTACTGGTACTGCACGACTGGACGTCAAGCTGTACAAGCTATGACGCCATGCGCCCTTATCTTGACACAGATGCTTTCACTTATGCCTTCACAGACCTGCGCGGGTACGGTAAATCAAAAGAAATGAGTGGCGAATTCAGCTTTGCCGAAGCGGTTGCTGATGTTAAAGAAACGCTGGAAAAACTGGGTTGGGATAAATTTCACCTGGTTGGGCATTCAATGACGGGGCTTGTCGTTCAAAAGCTGGCAAAGGACCTGAACATGCAGGTTAAATCTGTGGTGTCCTTATCTGGAACCCCTGCTTGCGGATATGGCAAAGACGACGAAAATATCTATCACTTCTTAAAAGCCGCAGCCTTTGACAATGACGAATTCGCCAAGCAAGCTGTTGGTATGATGACGGGTAACCGCCTGAGTCAACGCTTTTTAGATATTAAAGTTTCTCATTGGCGCCAGGATGCAAAACCGGAAGCGGCCGCGGCATACGTCGACTTATTCTGCGTGAATAACATCGTTGATCAAATTGAAGGGCTGGAGACTCCCATTCTTGCATGGGGCGGGGAAAATGATGGGGAATTTCATCAAGAACAAGGGCTTAAGGATACATTCTTAAAGTGGTATCCAAAGGCTGAAATGTTGGTTTGTAAGAACTCTGGCCACTATCCAATGCAGGAAGCCCCCATTTTTACAGCAACAGAAATTGAACGCTTTATGAAACAGCACGCCTAAGAAAGATCGCCAAATGACCGAACTAAACCAGACCTATAATAAAGACTATTGCCATATGATTGAGCTGGCCTACGGCGATAGCTTAATGGGTGAAGGACTCAATTCTGCAGATCGAATGATTAGCAACCTTAACCTTCAGGGTAAAAAGGTGCTCGACTTTGGCTCTGGTTTAGGCGGCGTTGCCCAACATTTGGCTGTAAAGCACGGTGCCCATGTGGTAGGGGCAGAAATCAACCCCTACCTAATTGAAGAGTCCACGCGCCGTAAAAATGAGAAAAACTTAGATCATCTTGAGTTTATCCTAGCCCCAGAGGGTGAAGCCCTACCCTTTGCAGACGCAAGTTTTGATAGCATTTTTTGCCGCGGCGTCATTGTCCACCTACCAAAGCCAGAAAAGATCCGAGTTCTGAAAGAATTTCACCGCATCTTAAAACCGGGCGGCAACCTAATGATTGGTGACTGGCTAAGCCCTGTTGAGGACGCTTGGGTTCCAAGCATTCAAACGCTGATTGAAACGGAAAGCCTGCCGCTGTTTGCCCTAACCCCAAAAAGCTATCAAACGATGCTAAGTGACGCAGGATTCAGCAATGTTATCTACACGGATGATTCCAAACATTCAGCTGATTATAACGCAAATATTGTAAAGCGCTTAAGTACTGGGCCTATTCACGATGAATTTATCATTAAATACGGCAAGCCAACTTTGGATGAACATATTCAAGGTTACCAAGATATTTCTGCAGCTAATAAATCCAACGAACTGATTGTTGGATTGTTTAATGCAGTTGCAGTTAAAGCGTAGGAAATTATGAGGGATCTTTATAAAAGGTCCCTTTTTGCCATAGCTCAATCGCTATACGGCTAGCTGCATAATGGGGAAGTGGAATCTCATCAGGATGCATCCACCAAAACCCCTCACATTTTTCAGGTTCGCAAACGTGCACCTCTCCCTCAAACCCTTGATCAGCAATAAGAAAAGCTGAAACATAATGGCGTCCGCATTCAGCATGCGTTTCAAGATCGTTATTCATACCGTAAACACGGGGGGATTTAATCAGAATTCCGGCCTCTTCCTGTATTTCGCGAATTGCTGTTTCCTCAAAGGTCTCGCCCATATCAACATGACCGCCTGGTATGGAATAATACGGCGAAAAGCTGCCTTGGCGTTTACCAATTAAAATCTTACCATCCTGATTAAGGACAATAACACCAACCCCTATTCTAACAAATTTTGTCGCATCCATGCTTATGCAGCCTTTTTTAAGCGGCCAATGAATTGATGCGCTTGTAATGTATTGCCCAGCATGCTTTTTGCAGGGAAAGTCTTTGACCACTCTTCTGAATAGTTTGCAACCAGATCCTTAAGATATTCGGGGTCATGGTGCCGAATGATCGCACCACCCTCAATATCAAAGACGCCGAAGTCATTATATTTTGTG
>CAYGJW010000145.1:0-3994 GCA_964350415.1 uncultured Alphaproteobacteria bacterium | reverse complement strand
CGGTTAATCGTTTGGACATTTCAGCTGCCGCAGCCTTGGTAAATGTCAAACACAGAATTTTTTCAGGATCCGTGCCATCGAGCAAAAGATTAAGCAGTCGGTCGATAAGAATTTTTGTCTTACCCGTACCTGCAGAAGCCCCGACCCATACAGAGGTTTGAGGATCTGCTGCATGGCGCTGATTTTGCGTGACCTTCAGGAGGTTTTCTTCAGCCGAAACCAGAGGAGCGGCTTGTTGAATCGCTTGACTCATCGTCAGGCCCCCCATTCTTTGCTGCGGGCCAGCTGATGGTAATCATTAAAAGCCAGCGCATGTTGCGGTCTTGGGGAGGCATAGTAAGGGGTTGAGGATTTACTAAAGACACGGACCAGTTCATTAAGGCCCTGATGGGCTTGGCTGATCAATGTATCCACGCCTTCAGATAGGCGGATCACTTTTTGCGGGTTTGATAGCTTCCAGTACTCAAGTGCTTGCACCTTGCCGGCCGGGATATCTGTAAATCCGCCGTGTTCGGCGATGAGTGCCTCAAGCGGTAATTGCGGTGATAGACCAAACTGAATCGATTTCTGAGTCGGCGGCGTTCCGGTTTTATAATCGACAATACAAAGGTGACCATCCTTGTATTGTTCAATACGATCGGCACGGGCGGTCAGCGTAAATTCTGGGAAATCACCCTTTAGGATAAGCTTGCCTTCGACCTCACTCCAGATGTGCTCAATATTTTGGCGGCGCTCATTTTCGACCTCCAGCAGCCAAGGCATCAAAGCTTGCAGTCGTTCATTCCACATAAGATACAGCTGGGGCATGGCCTGATAAGGGGCAAGTTCATCGTCGATTAACGTAAGGAAAGTCTTGGCGGCATTGCCGGGAAGTTGCTTTGGAAAGTGCTTTGTAAAGCGTTCTAAAATTTTATGAATCAGCTGGCCGCGTTCTGAAGCAATGGCGGATTCTTCAAGTTCTGGAAGTTTTTTAAGGCGGAGGATTTTTCGCGAATACAGTACATAAGGATCGCGCACCCAGGCCTCAATTTGTGTGACAGAAAGTTGAAAAGGCCTGGCTGCAGTTGGCGGTATTGGTTGCGGCGGACTGCAAGGCTGGATGTTTTTAGGTTCTGTCAGGGCGTTGCACCAGGCAAGCCAAGGATAATCTGGCTTGGGGAGCGGGACGCCCGTTTGTTTCAGGGTGTTTTCAAGTAAGATCAGCCATCTTGAAGGCAAGGTAGGCACGCCGTTCTGACGCTCAGTCCGGGTGAGATAAACCTTTGGCTTACAGAAATAGCTGCAAAAATCATGGGCGGATAAGGCCAAGCGGCGGTTGCTGGCGGGTAGTCCAATGTCGTCACGCATTTTACGATTCAGCCATGGATCCGCTGTAGCCTCTGGGGGCCAGTGACCTTCATTCAGGCCGCCCATAATGCAGACATCAATGTGCTGCAGGCGCCCCTCTAATGGGCCCCAAATAAAAGCCCTGGGGTGGTAGCCTTCGGGGTTACGCATTTCAATTGGATCAATCAATTGATCTAAGTAAGCCGCATAATCCTTGGCCTCAATGAGGGGGAAGTCGTCGCTATGCTGCGTGAGTTCTTGAGTGAATTGCTCAAAGGCTTGCGTGGCACGTGGACCACATTCTGGATCGATCAGGGCAGTAATGTGCTGAAGATGGCACTTGAAAATAGATAGGAAATTGGCAGGCCCAGTAAAGTTCATGTGCTCGTTCATAAGCTTTGAGAGCACGGCTGTTTCCGTTGTTTGAGGAAGTTCTGGATTTAAGGAAGCTAGCAGATTGCTGTTACGCAAGGTTTGCTCCCAAGCCTGAAGAATCTGCTGTTTATGGGCCTCATTGCAATGAATAAAAGGGTGCTTCAACAGTGTTATCAGCTGGGATGTGGAGACCTCATCTGAAATAAGCTGCGCTGTTTGACGTAAAAACTTTCCCAGGCTGGTTTCTTTGAAGCTGAGGCCAAAGGAGTCATCGGCAATAACATCCCATTTTTTCAAAGCATTACGCACACGCCGAGCCAGAGATCTGTCCGCTGTCACTAGGGCCACAGTTTGATCTTTTGTCTCCAGCGTTTGCCGCATCATCATGGCAATAGCCATGGATTCGTCATGTGCAGAAGGGAAGCTGAGGGTGAAAAGGTCTTTCGTTGCTTCTTTGCCTTCTTCAATTGTAAAAGGAATGAGGGCATTCGATCCGGTTGGAGAGAGTGCTTTTTGCACCAGTTTTTGCCGCGCTGCAGAAATTGTATTTAAGGAAAGAAGCTGACAGTCTTGTCGCGTTGTTTTGAGGGTTGTTAGAAGCTGCGCTAAGAAATACTGCGGATGTGTGTGGGAGTCGCTGAGCTTGGACCACAGAGTTTCAGGCATAAGAAGATCAAGGTTCGGCAGAACAATAGCGCCTGTATCCAGGTTATAGACATGCTGTATAAAGGTAGCAATTGCGGGGGTTGAACCTGTGGAGCCTGCGATGATGATGGGGGCTTTTGGCGGGGATTCTTCCCAAGATTCGGCAAGTAAAGAAATGAGATGATTGCGCCGGGAGTTAGGATCATCGAGTTGAAGTTCATTTAGCTTGGTGGGCCATTTGTTAAGGACAAGCTGCAGGAACTCTAGTGATACCTGCCAATGCAAAGCCAGTTCATCTGGGACCAAAGACTGAAAATTATCTATTGAGACACCTTCTGCCTGAACCTGATCAAGGAGGTTCGAAAGCATGCCGGCAATATGCAGCGCCTGAGGTGCGGTAAACTGCAGGGTAAGGTCATCGTTTTTTTCTTGCGTGCACCATTCCAAGATCAGGCGGGAAAGAATGATTTGCCGCCGTTGTTTTGAAATCGTTGGCAATAGAGAAGGCGCTTTTAAAATGAGGCTTGGAAAGAGGGTGTAAAGTGTTTCTTCCCGGGCGATATCATCTAAAGGAAGAATGTGCGGTAGTAAGAGGATTTTCTTGCGCGATTGTTCAATAAGGTGCTGGGTTAGGGCCCGGCACGCCCGGCGTGTGGGAAGAAATATAATAGGGCGCTGGGTGTCATCAAAGCAGCTAGAATCAAGCACATTCTGGCGAAGATGGGTCGCAAAAGATGCAAGAAAGGACTCAGCGGGCGGTATCGTATAAAGCCGTCCCATAAATCACTCCGTTAGGCGAGGTCTTTGGATTTAATAAAGCGTTCAGCCTCTGCAAGGTCCGTTTGCGTATTGAGGTGATGCCAGCTGCCGCCATGGATAATTGAATACAGACGGTTTTTTTTCTCTGCATTTTTTAGCAGTGCATCTAGCTCAAAAGGCGCTTCCGGCATATCATAAAAAAGTCTGGAATGCAGAATCGCAATGCCCGTATAAACATAAGGGGCAACAGATTCAGTGCGGCGATGGGTTAAGCCCAGTTGATCGACAAAATAGTCGCCTTGGCCGTCGTAATTTTTAACAGTCGTTGCCGGATAAAGTAAAAGCAAGGCATCCATTTTGCTGTTATCCCAAGATAGGGCCAGTTTTTCAAGGGTAGGGGTAGATCCGTTAAACCAAAGGGCATCGGACCTAATAACATAAAAAGTGCTGTCTCCAAGGATATCAATGCAGTTTGCCAGGCCCCCACCTGTACCAAGTGGTGCATTTTCCTCAGACACGATAACGGTTGGTGTATCCCTTTTCTTAAGCCTTTTTTCGAAAGACTTGGTCTTACCTTGGCAGTTGATAATTACGCGCTCAACCCCGGCATCCGCATAATGATCAAGCGTACGGTCCAACATGGACTGCCCGGCTACGTCCACAAGTGCAACGGGTCTGGGCAAGGTGTCCGCTAGCTTAGGCTCTTCTTGAGCCATCGTAAGAATAAAGCCATTTTTGGGGATAGGAGATGAAGCCATAGGTGCGGACTCTGATTTCTTTCGTTTGTAATTAAGTGACGTTAGACGTTTAATGTCTCTGCTGTCTTCTGCAGTTCCTTGATAAGGGTAGGCATGTCGCCCTTTGTGTAGATCATAATGTTTCTATACCC
>CAYGJW010000144.1:0-4096 GCA_964350415.1 uncultured Alphaproteobacteria bacterium | reverse complement strand
TCTTCCAAGCTTTTGCCTTCAAGATCAGACCCTCAACAAATTTATTAAGATTTGTCACATAGGTTTGATGATGCTTTCCATGGTGGAATCCAAGTGTTTCAGCCGAAATATGCGGTTGAAGTGCGTCTTGTGCGTACGGTAATTCTGGTAAAGTAAATGACATTGTTTTTCCTCATTAAGGTCATTATTTAGAGTGTCTTGAGTTATAGCAAATAAGCCTGAGGGTGGCTAGGTATCATCCGGTTTTTTTATAGGAATGCCAGAAATATCCGTGAGCTGTTTTCCAAAGCTTTTTAATGGTTGAAATTTTTGGGGCCTTACCTTGATGCGTCCAGCCGTGTTTTTCGATACGTTTTAAATTAGAGCGATAAATATTCATCATGCCGATGATTGGCTTTGCTTTTGGGGATTGGATGTCTGCAAGGATATTTTCAGCCTGTTGAAAGTGCTGTTTTGCTTTGTAAGAAAGCAGGCTGCAAGCTTTGCCAAATTTTGGATGCTTGGCAATGTCTTCGGGAGTATCAAAAAGAACGCCGGCATCTTCTAATATTTCGCGGGGCATATAAAAACGGCCTTCTTGCATATCCTGATAAATGTCTCGCAGAATATTGGTAAATTGGAACGCAGTACCAAGGGCTTGTGAGAGCTCTTGATTCCGTGCAGATTTGACCCCAAAAATATTCAGAGCAAGATTGCTCATCGATCCGTTTGTAAGCTGGCAGTAGTTTTCTAGGGTTTTAAGGGTGGGGAGGTGGGTTTCCCCTTCAATATCCATTTTCATGCCTTGAAGAAAATTCATAAAGTCAGCTTGTTGAAAATTACATTCTTTCACATAGTAATTAAGCGCAACACTTATGGGGTGGTCCGTTTTTCCCTTATTAAAAAGCCCTTGAATTCGTTTTTCCCAGCGCTTGAGCGATACGTGTTTGGCTTTGGATGGGAGTGTGCTGTCAACCATATCGTCTACAACGCGTCTGAAAGCATAGAGTGTGAAAATGGCGTCTCGTTTGCGTTCTGGTTGCAGATACATCGCCCAAAAGAATGAGCTATTGGAGGCAGAAACAATCTTGCGGATGTGGCTTTTTATCTCAAGTGGTACGGACGAAGGGGGCATTTTTCACCTGCAGATGTTATCCTTTTAAGCATAGCACTTACGGCGTCATTTCGCCCGTACTTATTGTGGCATAAATGCTGTCCCCGCACCGCAAACAATAGGGCATACCTTTTTGCCAATAGAAACTTTATTGGAGAGAATCGCTGCAACAGCCGCAGCACCACTGAGTTCTGTAGGGACGGCATATTCATCCCAAAGCCATTTGGAGGCGGCATACATTTCTTCATCGCTAACCAGAACAATATCATCAACAAGACGCTCAATAATTTCAAAATTGATATCTGAGGTTGTTGATATCGCCATTGTTAATGCCTCAGTCTTAACTTGATCAAGCTGGATAACATGACCTGCTTTACGGCTTTCGTATAAGGTTGGGGCGCCAACGGGTTCGACACCAATGATTTTGATCTTTGGATTTATCGCTTTGGCCGCGGTTGCAACACCACTAGACAAGCCGCCGCCGCCAATGGCCACAATGATCGTATCAATGTCAGGTTGGTCCTCTAAAATTTCCAAGGCCAAGGTTCCTTGTCCTGCGATGATATGCGGGTCTGCAAATGGATGGACATAAGTCATATTTTTAGATTCGGCTTGAGCGCTTGCCTCTTTTAAGGCCTGGTCAATATTATCGCCGAATACAACGGTCTCTGCACCCCAGGTTTTGACACGATCAAGTTTATTTTCGGAAACAGTCTTAGGAAAATAAATTGTTGCTTTTGCGCCTAAGCAATAGGCTGCATAAGCAACAGCAACCCCATGATTGCCGCCCGATGCTGTAATAATACCGTGCTGAAGTTGTTCGGGAGTAAGTTTGCTGATTTTATTCACAGCGCCCCGGACTTTAAAGGCCCCCGTAACTTGTAAGGTATCAAGTTTAAGAAAGATCTGAGCGCTTGGGTGAAGGGTTGTCTTCGCATGGGTGGCTTCTATGAGAGGTGTCCGACGGATTTTTCCAGAGATTGTCTGTGCGGCTTTTTGAACATCTTTCAGTGTAATCATGCGCTTTTTCTTCCCCTTGATTGTTATTTAGGTGGGCGCTCAAAAGCTTTTTTGTTTTTTCTACCCACTTAAAGAACGATGTTTGTTATTTTTCTTGGCTCTCTTGTTTTGTACTAACCTTGTTTATTATGGTTGCTGTCCATTTATCATGGTCTGCAAGGGCACGACTTGTATAGGCTTTTTTGCGGTCAACGCCTTTAAGTTTTCTTTTTGGATTTGGGTTGTCCGCAGGGTCTGGCGCTGGAAATAGGCCAAAATTTACATTCATTGGTTGAAATGTTGCGGCTTCTGCGCCGCCTGTAATATGTCCAATCAAAGCCCCCATAGCTGTTGTTTCTGGAACGGTAGGCAAAGAAATGCCCTGAACTTCTGCTGCGGTTAGGATGCCTGTGAGCAGACCCATGGCTGCGCTTTCAACATACCCCTCAACACCGGTTACTTGTCCTGCAAAGCGCAAGTGAGGCTTTGATTTAAGACGTAGTTCTGAATCAAGTAATTTGGGGCTGTTAATAAAGGTGTTGCGGTGGATGCCGCCCAAACGTGCAAAGTCAGCGTTCTCTAGACCTGGAATCATTCTGAAAATGCGCTGTTGTTCGCCGTACTTAAGTTTGGTTTGGAAGCCGACAATATTATAAAGCGTGCCCAGAGCATTATCCTGACGAAGCTGAACAATGGCGTAGGGCTTATTGGTTGGGTCGTGAGGGTTTGTAAGCCCCACAGGTTTCATCGGCCCAAAGCGCAGGGTTTGTTCGCCGCGCTCTGCCATGACCTCAATGGGAAGGCAGGCTTCAAAGTAAGGGGTGTCTTTCTCCCACTCTTTAAATTCAGTTTTTTCTCCGGTAAGCAAGGCATCGATAAAGGCGTCATATTGTTCTTTGGACATGGGGCAATTCAAGTAGTCCTTGCCGGTGCCGCCAGGTCCAACCTTGTCATAGCGTGACTGGAACCATGCTTTGCTCATATCGATTGATTCAGTGTGAATAATCGGTGCAATGGCATCAAAAAATGAAAGTGCTGCCTCGCCGGTTGCTTCTAGAATTGCTTGAGCCAACGCATCTGAGGTAAGCGGGCCAGTGGCAATAATCGATGGTCCCCATTCTTCTGGGGGCAGCGATTGTAGCTCATCACGCTGTATTGTAATCAGCGGGTGCTGCTCAAGTGCTTGATGGACGTCATTTGAAAAAGCATTACGATCAACCGCCAAGGCACTGCCTGCAGGAACCTGGTTCTTATCCGCCATTTTCATAATGAGTGAATTTAAACGCCGCATTTCTTCATGCAGTAAACCAACGGCATTCGCCTCAGCATCGTCAGAACGAAATGAGTTTGAACAGACAAGTTCAGCGCACTGATCTGTGTGATGTGCATCGGTCCCGCGCACACCGCGCATTTCATGTAGGATTACAGGGATGTCGCGATTTGCGACTTGCCATGCGGCTTCCGACCCTGCGAGGCCACCACCAATGATATGAACAGGTTTGTTTTGATTTGTAGGCATTTGTAAATTCTTTAACTCTAAGTGTGCTGTTTTATAGACTTTAATGTATTTTTTTTCCACTAATAAAAACTATTTGAAATGATCAATTTGGATGGATGAAGTTAACTTATGTAGGGATAAGAATATTTTTGTAGTTTTTGAATAAATTTATGATAATAATTTGTATTTCTAAAACAATAAAAGAAAATACTATTGACATTTTACTTATCAATAATTATGTTAGTCTTCCTGTCTTCTTTTCTTGTGGGGAGATTATTAGATTCATTGAGGTGATTATTGTGTTTAAGTTCAAAAAAGTATTTGTAGTATCGTTGATAGCGCTTTGTTTTCATGGCAGTGCTCATGCAATGTTCCGTAGTTCATCAAGCCAGGTTGTGAAAAAAGATCAACAGGCTGATTATCATCCTGGGCAAGCTCAGAATGGGATGGTTTATTATCCTGAGCAGTATCAGCAGGGTGGTTATTATCCTGAGCAGTATCAGCAG
>CAYGJW010000143.1:0-4102 GCA_964350415.1 uncultured Alphaproteobacteria bacterium | reverse complement strand
TTTAAGGCCCGTTCTTGGGAGCTTACAAAGACAGAGTCTGTTGATGTTATGGATGCCGTAGGTACGAATATCCGTGTTGACAGCAGAGGCTCAGAAGTGATGCGCGTCATGCCGCGAATCAATGAAGATGTGAATGAGGAATGGTTGTCTGACAAAGGGCGTTTTGCCTATGATGGTTTGAAATATCAACGCCTAGATCAGCCGTATCTTCGTAAAGAAGGCAAGCTTGTCCCTGTTTCCTGGGATCAGGCATTAACTGCGGTTGGCGACCGTCTTAAAGGTGCAGATTCTAAAAAAATAGCAGCCATTGCCGGCGACCAGGCGGATGCTGAAGCAATGCTTGCTTTAAAAATGATGATGCAAAAGCTGGGTTCAGCAAACATCGACTGCCGCCAAGATGGCATGAAGTTAGGTCCAGAAACAGGGGACCGTAGCCATTATCTTTTCAACAGCCACATAGCCGGTATTGATGAGGCTGATGCGTGCCTGATTATTGGGTCAAACGTCAGGTGGGAAGCGCCAATCATAAATGCACGTTTACGTAAGCGTTGGTTGCAGGGCGGGTTCCCTGTTGCCTATCTGGGGCCTAAGGTTGATCTGACTTATAAGGCTGATTATTTGGGCGTTGGAACAGATGTGCTGCAGAGCTTGCTTAGCGGTCAGCACGCGTTCTCTAAAGTCTTGCAGCAGGCTAAAAAGCCGATGATTATTGTTGGCGGGTCTGTGTTTACACGCGATGATGCCCATGCAGTGTTGGCTTGGATGACCTCGATGGCCCAGGAATACAATATGGTTTCTGAAGAATGGAATGGTTTGAATGTACTGCATCAAACAGCTTCCCGGGTCGCAGGCCTTGATATAGGATTTGTTCCGTCAGGTGCAGGTCTTGGAACCTGCGGTATTATAAAGGCGTGCGGTGAGCGTAAGATGGACGTCTTGTATTTACTGGGTGCTGATGGGATTGAAATGCAAGAATTGGGCGATACATTTGTTATTTATCAAGGACATCACGGTGATGCAGGGGCGCATCGGGCTGATGTGATTTTGCCGGGCGCTGCTTATACGGAAAAAGAAGCGACTTATACCAATACAGAAGGCCGGGTGCAGCAAACGCGATTAGCCGTATTCCCGCCGGGTGAGGCAAAAGAAGACTGGAAAATTATCCGTGCTTTGTCAGAAAAAGCAGGCTGTGTATTACCTTTAAATGATTTGAGTGATGTTCGAAAAGCAATGGTTGAGGTGAATCCAGTTTTTTCTGAGACTGATTCAGTCAGATCACATGCTTGGCAGCCTTTTGAAAGTACAGACAAATTCTCATCTATGCCTTTAAGTTATCCGATTGAGAACTTCTATCAAACAGATCCAATTTCCCGGGCCTCTAAAAACATGGCAAAGTGTACGCGTGAAATTCTTCAGGGCGTCACAGAAACAAATTCTGAAGCTCAACAAATGGGGGCTGCGCATGGGTGATCTCTTAACAATGGCGTTCTGGGCTGATAACGGTTTGGAATTGCTGAAACTTGTGGGTTATTCCTTTGCAATCATTATGCCTTTGCTGATTGCCGTTGCGTATTTGACCTATGCAGAGCGTAAGGTGATTGCAGCGATGCAACTGCGTAAGGGGCCGAATGTTGTCGGGCCGTTTGGTTTGATGCAACCGCTTGCCGATGCTGCAAAGCTGATCTTTAAAGAATTCATTTTTCCAACACGCTCAAACCGGCTGTTGTTTGTTCTTGCCCCAGTGCTGACTTTTACGCTCAGCATTATGGCTTGGGCGGTGATTCCCTTTGATGAAGGGCTGGTTTTAGCGGATATAAATGTTGGTATCCTGTATCTTTTTGCCATTTCGTCCTTGGGTGTGTACGGCATTATCATCGCGGGTTGGGCCTCAAACTCTAAGTATGCCTTCTTAGGGGCGCTTAGGTCCGTTGCGCAAATGGTTTCTTACGAGGTTTCCATCGGTTTCGTGCTGATTACAGTGCTTTTATGTGTGGGCTCTTTGAATCTTACCGATATTGTTATGGCGCAACAAAATGTTTGGTTTGCCGTGCCGCTGCTACCTATGTTTGTCGTGTTCTTTATCTCGGCATTAGCAGAAACCAACCGTTCCCCATTTGATATTCCGGAAGGTGAATCAGAGATTGTCGCCGGTTATTTCGTTGAGTATTCTTCGATTCCTTTTGCGCTGTTTTATTTGGGTGAGTACGCAAATATGATCCTGATGAGTGCGATGACGACGATCTTGTTCTTAGGTGGTTGGTTGCCTCCTTTAAGCATTGAGCCGTTTACTTGGATCCCTGGGCCGATTTGGTTTGGTTTGAAAATTGCCATGTGTTTGTTCATGTTCTTGTGGGTGCGGGCAACGTTCCCAAGATACCGTTATGATCAGCTGATGCGCTTGGGCTGGAAGGTGTTCCTGCCCCTGTCATTGTTGTGGGTTATTTTAACTTCAGGATTCTTGGTGGCGACCGGAATGTTACCGCAAGGAGGCGTCCAATAATGTTTAAGGGATTGCGTTTAAAGAACTTTTTGCTCATAGAGCTGTTGTCAGGTCTTGCCTTGACGTTGCGCTATTTCTTTAAGAAAAAAGTGACGTTGAATTATCCTTATCAAAAAGGAAAAGTCAGCCCAAGATTCCGTGGTGAGCATGCCTTACGCCGTTACCCTAATGGGGAAGAACGCTGCATTGCTTGTAAATTGTGTGAGGCCGTTTGCCCAGCACAAGCGATTACGATTGAATCGGAAGCGCGTGACGACGGCAGCCGTAGAACCACCCGTTATGACCTTGATATGACGAAGTGTATTTATTGCGGCCTTTGCCAGGAGGCATGTCCTGTTGATGCAATTGTTGAAGGGCCAAACTTTGAATTTGCAACGGAAACTCATGAAGAGCTGCTGTATGACAAGGATCGTTTGTTAGCAAATGGTGAGCGTTGGGAACAGCAGTTGGCAGAAAATATCCGGCAAGACAGCCCATACCGGTAAGGAAACGAAACGTGATTAAACAGTTGAAAATAATAAAAACTGCGAATTTAAAAGCAGTTATTTTAGAAACAGGGAGAGAGAAATGACACTACCTTTTCTAATGTTTTATATTCTTTCAGGCGTCATGGTTGGCTCTGCTTTGATGGTTGTGACGGCTAGGAATCCAGTCTATTCGGTTTTGTTTTTGATCTTGGCTTTTGTTAATGCTGCAGGTCTTTTCTTGCTCCAGGGCGCTGAGTTTTTAGCGATGATGTTGATTGTTGTCTATGTGGGCGCCGTTGCAATTTTGTTCCTGTTTGTCGTCATGATGTTGGATATTGATGTGGCGCAGTTCAGGCGCGGCTTCGTTCAATATATGCCGGTTGGATTGTTGGTCGGTCTTGTTTTGCTTGCGGAGCTCGTCATTGTTTTGGGAAGCTGGGCTTATTTCCCTGCGCGCCCAAATGTAACCGGTGTGCCGATGCCTGCGCTTGATCAAGTGAGTAATACTAAGGCGATTGGTCAGCTTTTATACACCCATTACATCTATATATTCCAGGGTGCAGGGCTGATTCTTTTGGTGGCAATGATTGGTGCGATTGTTCTGACACTACGCCAGCGTGAAGGCGTCCGCCGTCAATCAATATCTGAACAAAACAGCCGGACGCGCGATGATGCTGTGACCGTTGTTAAGGTTGAATCAGGGGAGGGTGTGTCATGGTAGCAGCAGCACAAATTGGCATAGAACATTACCTGGTTTTATCCGCAATTTTGTTTGTGATTGGGGTGTTCGGCATTTTTCTGAATCGGAAAAATTTGATTTTGATCTTAATGTCACTCGAGCTGATTTTGTTGGCTGTTAATCTAAATTTTGTAGCATTCTCCAACCATCTCAATGACATGGCCGGGCAAATCTTTACGATTTTCATTTTAACCGTTGCAGCTGCAGAGGCGGCAATTGGTCTGGCAATCCTAGTGGTTTATTTCCGTGGTCGCGGTTCAATCTTTGTTGAAGAAGCGAATCAACTGAAGGGTTAGAGGTAAATAACAATGTACGTAATGGCTATATTCCTACCCTTAATTGGTGCGATTGTTGGCGGGCTTTTTGCTGTTTTAATGGGGCAGGCAGAACGCTTCT
>CAYGJW010000142.1:0-4103 GCA_964350415.1 uncultured Alphaproteobacteria bacterium | reverse complement strand
GGCCAGGAAGGCCGCCCTCTGCCGTAAACCGAGGCGTCACTAAATAGCCACCATTAACAACCGCCGCAGTTGCAACTGTCATCTGTATCGGCGTCGCAGACAAGTAACCTTGGCCAATTCCGGTCATAAGCGTTTCACCGGGCAACCAATTTGAGCGCAAAACACGGCGTTTCCAGTCTTTGCTTGGAAGAAAACCCTTTGCCTCACCTAAAAGCTCAATAAACGTTGACTGCCCATAACCAAATTTCTTAGCCATTTCAATAATTGGATCAAGACCAATTTTCAAGGCCAATTCATAATAATAAATATCGCAAGACTGCAACATGCCACGATAAAAATCGACCTTTCCATGCCCCCCATAACCTTTCCAGCAATGAAAGCGGCGACCATAATATTCTTTATGCGTTGCACAATTAACTGTCCAGTTCGGACTAAACCCAGGATGCTCAAGTGCGGCTAAACCAACAATCAGTTTAAAGAGTGAAGCTGGTGGGTATGCCCCTGCAATTGCCTTGTTCAAAAAAGGTTTCCTAGGGTTATTCAGTAAAGCTTGCCATTCTTTAGATGAAAATTTTCGTCCAAAAAATTGGGGGTCGAAACTGGGGGCTGACGCCATCGCCAAAAGGTCTCCCGTATGCACATCCATAACAATGGCTGTGCCTGAATATCCCTCCAGGCTCTTCGCAACATAGAGCTGTAATTCCTTATCCAGTGTAAGTTTTAAATCTTCGCCTTTTTGACTCTTTTCATGGTGAAGCTCACGAATAACACTTCTTCCTGCATTCACCTCAAGCTTAAAACTACCGGGTGTACCAAAAAGCTGTGACTCATAAACACGCTCAAGTCCTGCGCGCCCCACCCGGTAGTCTGGAAGATCAAAAAGCACACGCGCCTTTGGCACATCTTTCGGCGGCATCCCCACATATCCAAGCACATGGGCGCCTGCCTCACCAAGCGGATATGTTCGCCTTAAAGCACGTTCCACTTGGATTTGAGGATACTGATATTGAAGAAATTCAAGACGTGCAACTTCTTCCCAGGATAACTCTTCTTTTACAGTGACAGCCCCAGGCCGTCGCTTACGAATATGCTTTAAACAGCGCTCTGTGTCTTCTTCACTCAGATCAACAAGAGTCGCGAGCTTATCTAAAAGGGCTTCAGTACTTTGATTTTTAAGCCTTGAAATTGATAAACGATACATCGGACGATTCGTCGCCAATACATCACCATTTCTGTCCAGAATATCCCCTCGTGCAGGAAGCTGTGGCCTGTATGTAATACGGTTACCATCAGCCAGTGTTTTATACTTCTCGCCCTCAACAATCTGCAATTGATAAAGTCGCAAAACCAGCACAAGCAGCATCACAAAGAATAGTAAGCTAATAAAAATTGAACGCTGAATAAACCTTCTTTCAAAGCACTGCATTAAGCCCCCCAAACAAAGCTTTTTATGCGGCGATCAAATGAAAATAATAAGCTTGAGAACCATGGATACAAAGCAATTGTGCAGCCCCATGAAAAAAGTGAGATCATCGAAAAATCAAATCTGAACTCAACAATTCCGTGCAATACCCACAACAAAGAAAGATAAAATCCATACATTACGGAGAACGCCAACCAGCCATCAAAGCGGGAATCCAGCTGATAAAACTGTCGATGCCGCAGACTTAAACGATGCACAATCAGCCACATAAATGCAGTCATTCCAAGGTAATCACCAATAAGGATGTCCCTAAGAACCGCCAAAACAAATAGCGTCAATGGGTTAATAATCCCAGGCTTATTAACCGACAAATAATAAAGAGCAAGGAACGAAAAACTTGGTGCAAAAAGAAAGCCGTTACCAATCGTCATCGGAATTGCATCTGCAAAAATCATCACAACTAAAAGCGCGTAGGGAAACTGTAGGGCAATCCATTTTGAGAGAACATTTAAGCGCGATGCATCATCCATAACGTTAGGCCCCTTTGTTGGCGGTAATAATTCCAACGACCCTAAGTATTCCAACTTTCTCAAAAAGTCTTGGACTTAAAATCATATCAGTCCCATCACTTTTCTTCTCAACTTCACCAATTGGAATACCGCGCAAGAAAATTCCACCACTTCCAGAAGTAACAATTCTATGCCCGACAAAGTCATCAACTTTTTCAGTCCATAAATGCTTAAAATAAGCACCTCCAGATCCATTACCACACAGAATAGCGTTATGGCCAGTGCCTTCAATTTCAACAGGTATCCTCGAATTGAAATCTGTTAGAACCATAATACGGGCCGTATGTTTTCCAATCTCAACCACCCGACCTATAAGCCCTTGAGGACCAACCGCACAAGCATTCAGCTCGATTCCTGAAATCGATCCTCTATCAACCGTAAGAAAAAAACCACCCCTGGCAGACGATCGGGAAATAACACGTGCTGAAAGCACAGGCCTTTGCGGTAAAGGTTCAGCACCTAACAATTTTGCCAATGCTTGATTATCTGTTTCAAGATCTTGCAGGCGCCCTTGTAAACTTGTCAACTGCCGTTGAAGCGCTGCAATTTTTTCAGAAGCTTGATAGGTTACACCTAACCCAATAAGCTTAGATCCAGTTGAAGATACCCACTCCGACATCGCCGACGTTCCGGCCAAAATAGGAGAAAATAAATCTGTCGTCCAAACACGTAAATCTTGGATGATACTACTTTTTCCACGGTCCATTACAACCAGAAGCAGCGCTAAACACAACAATGAAGCAAGCAGGATCGTACGCTTACGCCGATGGCGCTGAGAGCGCCGCGTAATACGAAGTCTCAATAGGCGGTAACGCAAACCTTCAGACACCTATTTTCACCTCTGTTATCGTTAAAACGTAAAGCAATCCAACTTAAAGTTAACGCATTTTAACTAATCTACAAAGACATTACGAAGTGTGCCCATTTCTTCTAAGCATCGACCTGTACCAAAAACAACACAAGAAAGCGGATCATCTGCAACGATAACAGGCAATCCGGTGGCCTCACTTAAAACAGTATCTAGGTTTGATAACAACGCACCGCCGCCTGTTAACACAATACCACGGTCAACGATATCCGAAGAAAGTTCAGGGGCTGTATTTTCCAAAGCAATTTTCACATCCTCAACAATCGCTGCAACTGGCTCAGCCAAGCTTTCTGCGACTTGCCTCTCTGTAATCGTCACTTCTTTTGGAATACCAACAAGAAGGTCACGGCCTTTAATGGACATGGTCCGGCCATCTCCAGTTGTTGGAATTGATGCAGAACCAATACTTTTCTTAATATTTTCTGCGCTGCTTTCACCCACAAGAAGATTATGGTATCTGCGAATATAAGCAATAATAGCCTGATCCATTTTATCGCCGCCAACACGGACTGAACGTGCATAAACAATGCCGCCCAAAGACAAGACAGCAACCTCTGTTGTTCCGCCGCCAATATCAACAACCATCGATCCCATAGGCTCTGTCACAGGAAGCCCTGCACCAATCGCTGCAGCCATTGGCTCTTCAACGATGAATACTCGGCGTGCCCCTGCACCTTCTGCCGCTTCTTGAATGGCCCGACGCTCAACCGCTGTCGATCCAGACGGGATACAAATTACAATTTGCGGACTAACAAAACTGCGGCGATTATGAACTTTACGAATAAAGTGCTTAATCATTTCTTGTGCGACATCAAAGTCTGCAATAACACCATCCTTCAATGGGCGAATCGCACTGATATTACCCGGCGTTCGACCAAGCATAAGCTTTGCTTCTTCACCAACAGCCAAGACTTGCATTTTCCCGCGTATCATCGCAATCGCAACAACGGAGGGTTCATTCAAAACAATCCCCCTACCCTTGACATAAACAAGCGTATTAGCAGTTCCTAAATCGATTGCCATATCGGCAGAAAGCATTCCTAGAATACGTGAATACATAGTACAAAAACCCAAAGTAAATGGAACAAAAAACTAATCTATACCATATCGAGAAAGTTAAGAAAAACAAGAAAAATCATAGCTATCTTTCTAAATATTTTTGAATTTTCTTCAAGCATTCATTTACTTGATCTAGCGCGCCTAAAGTAACGTCAGGTCTCAACTGATTTCTAAACCAAGTCAT
>CAYGJW010000141.1:0-4156 GCA_964350415.1 uncultured Alphaproteobacteria bacterium | reverse complement strand
CGAACCTCCGCAAGGATCGCTTTAACTATTTCAAGGTCAGTATTGGGGTTGCCCACGTAGGCCTTATAAATATTAGTTTTATGATGCTCTTTCTCTAACTCACGAACCTCCGCAAGGATCGCTGTAACTGTTTCAAGGTCTGCATTGGGGTTAGCCATATAAGCTCTATAGATTCGAGATCTATAGATAAATGCAAGGGGAACATCAATGTCTTTTACGATTTCAAGAATTGCATTAATAATTTCAGAGTCTGCATTAGGGTTAGCCATATAAGCTGGATAGATTTGAGATTTATAGATCAATGCAAGAAGAGCATCATCACCTTTTACGACTTCAAAAATTGTATTAATGATTTCAGAATCTGCATTAGGGCTACCCGCATATGCTGCATAGATTCTCACCTTATCTCTAATACTCTCAAAATCTCCAACTTCATCAAGCACAGCCTTAACCATTTCAAGATCATCACTATCCATACATTCGGCGCAAAAATCGATCTTCTCTTCCCCATTAAGCTCTGCTATTACATCTCCGATTGCTGCATATGCCTTAGCGTCTAACGCCATCGTTAGCAGTGCAACAAAAGCCAACTTCATCAATAAAAAACGTACATGTTTAATAAACATCATAACCATTTTTCCTAAAACACAATAATTAATAATTTTTCCACGGAAACGTTAATTAAAACAAGAACAAAACAAAGTCAACAACAAATTACAAAAAATAAAAAACTAACAAACAAAACAAAGCCAAATAAAACACACAACTCAACAACTCTTCAAACAACAAAACACTCACACCTACCCTTATTTTATACTTAGAATAAAGCATTAAATATTGACCAGTAAAATATAAGAACGAAATACAGAGGAGTAAATTGATGGACACACGAGGAATAAGAGCTGATATGTATATATTTGTACATAAAGCGAATTATGACAAAGTGTAGACGTTAAGGTAATCCTCTGTACCTAGGCAAGCCTTGATAAGGCGTACTTCGGGTACGCTGGAAAGGCTTAACGACGAAATTAACCAAAAACATCACAAGAGAATGAAAACCTCGAGGTAAAGCCTAGGCAAAGTGTGTCACGTCGTACTTCTCGTACGTCGAAGGCGCTTAGCGCCGCAGCGCTTTAACGACGAGTTTGCCCGATAAGAAAATGAATGATTTTGGAATACAGCTGATTAAATTGATGGGTATACAAGGAATAAGGGATGACGTGTACGTTTTAGTACAAGAGGCGAATTATGACAAAGTGTAGACGTTAAGGTAATCCTCTGTACCTAGGCAAGCCTTGATAAGGCGTACTTCGGGTACGCTGGAAAGGCTTAACGACGAAATTAACCAAAAACATCATTTTCTAGATTGAAGAAACCGAAAAAGGAGACAGCAACCAACCCCTCCATATAAAGCGCGCCCTCAGGATCCTTGTGAATCACCAGATCACCACCTTTTTGGCTGACTGTCACTTTACCATCGACTAAGCCTTTGGCTTGTGCTGCTGCGACTGCCGCGCAAGCACCTGTACCGCAAGCAGCAGTCAAACCAACACCACGCTCCCAAACCGTTAGACTGATGCTGTCCCGGGACGTTATTTCTACAAAACCAACATTCACGCGCTCAGGAAACAAGGGGTTATGCTCAATTTCGGGCCCTAAAGTTGCAACATCAACTGCACCAACATCTTTTACGAAAAATACAACGTGGGGATTACCCATATTAACAGCTAACGGCGCTTCAAAGCTCGCAATATTCAGGGGCAAGGCCTTTGTATCAACATCATGAGATAGCGGAATATCTTCCCACCCAAAGCTGGGTTTACCCATACTGACAGAAATACGCATTGGGTCTGAATCTGTATCGCGATGAGCAGAGAACACATTTCCATTAATTAAAATCGTACAGCTATCCGACTTTTGCGCTTCCATTTCTAGGTACGCCACGCAGCGCGTTGCATTGCCGCAAGCCTCCGCTGGTGACCCGTCAGCATTGTAGATTCCCATGGCGATATCAGCCTGATCCTCACCTGAGGTCAGCACAATACACTGATCACAGCCAATGCCATGACGGCGCTCAGCAATGACCTTAAAGATTTCTGAGTCCAAGGGCATGTTTTGTGTTTTCAAATTAATGATTACAAAATCATTACCCAATCCGTGCATTTTTATAAAATGTATCATGAAATCATTATGACGAAGAAAATGCTATAAATCCAGAGCCTAAATCACAAGAACTTTCGCATCAAAAAAGGCCAAAACTTAATTGTTTTGACCTTTTCTATAACAGATACATTCAGGCAATCAGCCGAATGCGCATCTGCTTTATTTAGCAGTAAATTCGATCTCTACAGAATCACCCTTAACACCAACAGGCGGGTAAATCGTAACGACATGCTCGTCTGCAGCCCTATTATCCGCGCCTGACGCTTTATGAATTGTAGGATTAAATTGACCACTTCTCACAGTAATCTCACCACCTTCAATCTCAGCTTTACCTGTTTCGGCAAGCTCATCAGCAACTGCATCAATTTTGCTTACATACGAATTCCAAGCTGACGGATACACACACTCAGGCTTTTCACCCACAGCACTTGCAAGCTGCAAGAAACCAACACTTAAGACTACAAAACACATTACAAATTTTCTAATCGACATAACTTTACCTCTAGTTAATTTAACTGCATCGGGTTCTATCATGTTCAAATAACTTGTCAAAGAAAAAACACACAAAACATTACTTACCTTTAAATCGTTATAAGCAATTGTTCTTACAGTCTGGCGTTGACAAAAAAGCTGCATCGGCGTAGAGGTCAAAGCGCATATTCATTCAGGAATCCCGCCCTATGTCTTTGACTCGTTACACACTCTTCTTATTAATAGTTTTAATATTCAGCAGCAATAAAGCTGAAGAATCCGCCGTAATTAAGCAGGACCCGATCACAGTTATTGCGTCTGGTCACGCCCAATCTTCCCATAAATCTGCGGGCGGCGTTGCTGTCATCTCTAGCGAGGACATCGACGATCTTAATGTACAAAGCCTTGGGGATATTCTAACAACCACGCCGAGCGTTGATGCGATTGGCGGCCCGCGCAGTGCGTTGGAACAACCCAATATCCGCGGCCTGGGCAATGACCGTGTCGTCTTGCGTTTTGATGATGCGCGGCAAAATTTCCAGCACCAGCACAAAGGCCAGATGTTTATCGACCCAGACCTGCTTGCACAAGTCGATATTTACCGGGGGCCCAATTCAACCCTGCACGGAAGCGGCGCATTGGGCGGTGTCCTCGCCTTTCGCACCAAAGATGCTGGCGATTTTCTGCAAGACGGCGATACCTGGGGTGCACGTATTAAAAACGGCTATCAGTCCAATAACCATCACATGTTTTCCTCCCTCAGCCTTTATGGCCAGGGCAGCACATCCGACGGCCTCGTCAATGCAGTTTTCAGACGTAATGGCGATTTTCGTGCAGGGCGCGGCGAAAAAATGCGTTATACCTCCGACGCCATTCAAAGCGGACTTGCGAAATTTAACTGGCAGGCCAATGAGGCTCATAAACTGACGTTCACCGGCCTGTTCTTTCACGACAATTACCGCACACCCATCGCAGGGGCTCGGGTTCCGGACGGCGTTGTTAAGCAGCCTAAATCCTTCCAGGACACCAAGCAACACACAGCCAGCTTTGCCCATCACTATAATCCAGACTCTGATGCGATTGACCTTAAAACTACTTTCTACCACGCCGGTGTTGTCATTCACGATGATGTGGAAAAAGAAAATGACTCTCGTAAAGATCGTACCCAACTCTATACGCTTGGCCTGAAATCTCAGAACACCACATCCTACAACCTGCCCCCCAGCATTGCTGCCAAAGCAACCTACGGCTTTGAAAGCTACCGTGATACTCAAGTTGGCCACCGAAATGGCAAGCTTCGTAAGCAGTACCCTCGGTCTAGCGCTTGGAATACCGGACTTTACCTGCAGAACGATCTCAGCTGGCGTCAGTTTACTTTATCGCCAGGTATTCGTTATGATTTTTACAATCTGCATTCTAAGCAAAAAAAACTCAAAGATCGTCACCTTGGCAGCACATCGCCGCGCGCCAGTTTGAGGTGGGCCCCCGCTGATTGGATGTTTTTATATGGTCAATACGCCGA
>CAYGJW010000140.1:0-4166 GCA_964350415.1 uncultured Alphaproteobacteria bacterium | reverse complement strand
TTAGAGTACCCCAAGCTCCATCTCAGATCCGTACGTGAATTCTCGAGAACTAGAATTAACGCTGCAATCGTCCAAAGTAACTTACTTATTAAAGCCTTAAATTGGTGACGCGTTTTAGGCAAAGTGAGACCCTAGTCCTATCAATACTTGTAAATTAGAGAGCTTGTTTCAGCTCTAGGAAAGCTGCGCCACGTCTTCACTCAAGTACGTCTTCGCCGCTTAACGACGAGATGGAGCATGATATCTAATTTAAGGCATCCAAAAGTAGAGAATGAGCGGAACCGAAGTCGCAACGACTAATATCCCCAGCGGCAATCCCATACGCCAATAATCCTTAAACTGGTACCCTCCTGGCCCCATAACCAGGGTATTGGACTGATGACCTATGGGGGTTAGGAATGTACATGAGCTCCCGATTGCAACCGCCATTAGGAAAGGATCAATCGGAAGCCCGACGCCTTTGGCGATGTCCACGGCTATAGGGGCCATAATCACCGCTGTGGCGGCATTATTGATCACATCTGAAAGTAGCATGGTCCCAATCACAACCAGGGCCAGAATCATTGCGATTGGAAGCATGTGTCCGGCATGCAGCATGGTTTCAGCAATCAGTGCTGTCCCCCCTGTCGTTTGTAAAGCCTGCCCAACAGGAATCAATGCCCCTAGCAGTACGACAATGGGCCATTCAATTGCATTATAGGCTTCCCGTAAGGGGAGCTTACCCAACGTTACAATCACAAGCACCGCAAGACAAAACGATATCTGTGGCGGCAGAACACCAAGCGCAGTGGCCCCAATAGCTGCAGCGAATGTCATTAAGCGTAGGATCGGCCTCAAGCCCTTAGGCGGCTCAAAATCCCGCTGAGCAAGCGGAATCATCCCAAGTGTTGGCATTGCAGCCGCCAAGGCATCGTTATTACCTTGCAACAACAGAACATCCCCAGGACGCAGGACAACGCTTCCTAAACGGTCAATAATTGAGGTTCCTTGTCTTGCAATTCCCAACAAATTTACTGCATAGCGCCGATGCAAAAGC
The DNA here is from genome assembly GCA_964350415.1 of uncultured Alphaproteobacteria bacterium. GTDB lineage: Bacteria > Pseudomonadota > Alphaproteobacteria > CAYGJW01 > CAYGJW01 > CAYGJW01. The sequence continues at coordinate 3,130 of CAYGJW010000140.1, read as the reverse complement.
AAGCTCTTTGGCATTCTATTTTCGGCCATACTCCCAGGCATAACAACAGCTTCAATAATCGAAACCTCATCAGATCTTAAGGCTTCAATATTTTCGATATCCCCTTGGATTGGCTCAAGACGTGCTTTCTCAATTAATTGAGTAATTGATACAGCCCCACCTTCAAGTACCAATACATCATCTTTATCTAATTTTTCCATTGCAGAAGGTGCCAGATTTTTAACACCTTTACGCATCAACGCCACAACAGAAAAGTTCCCTTCTGCCAAACGCTCCAGATCCCTGACAAGCTTATAGCCCTCAAGCGTTTTAGAAGTTACACGGACTTCTGTCAGGAAATCTCCTATCTCAAAAAGCTCTTGATCTTTGCCCCTCGGTTTGATTCTTACGGGCAAAAAACGCCAACCGATTAACGCAACATAAAGCAGCCCTACAATAGACACCCCTAAGCCCACATAAGCAAAATCAAACATGCGGAAGGGCTCGCCGGTAAGTTGCTCCCTATAATTTGCAATGATAATATTCGGAGGTGTACCGATTAGCGTCACCAATCCCCCCAGTAATGAGCCAAAAGCAAGTGGCATTAACATTTCGGAAGGTGAACGCCCTGTATGTGAGGCAAACTGCAAAATAACAGGCAGCAATAAGGCCAAAGCACCAACATTATTCATAAACGCCGAGCACAAGGCGACAAAAAAAGTAATGAAAATCATTTGCAGATTCGGCGAGTGCTCAATCCGCTTCAGGCCATTAATAATAAGATGCACAATCCCTGAATTTTTAAGGGCTCGTGTGATAATGAGAACGGCAACAACGGTAATAACAGCGGGATGCCCGAAACCTGTAAAGGCCTTATCCATTGGCACAACCCCAAAGCATACGGCGGCCATCAATGCACCAAAGGCAACCACATCGTAGCGCAGACGACCTTGGATGAAAAAGAATAGAACAGAAACAATGAGCGCGTAAATTAACGCTTGGTCTATGGTTATCAAGCAACCCTCCCGATTTTTTCTCTAGTCTAACGTAAAACTCAAAGGCTCAAAAGACTTTTGACGGATATAACTCAACCTGCAGTTTTTTATTCCCATTAATGGAGCAATTTCATAGTATGATTTTACCGACATATTTATATACGACAGGGTATTTTTTCATGACCATGCAACCAAGCATTAAACCAAATAATCCTTATTTTTCTTCTGGTCCTTGCTCTAAAAGGCCTGGTTGGAATCCCGCTGTTCTTGAAAATGCCCTGCTTAGCCGTTCCCATCGTTCGGAAGAGGGCAAACAGCGCCTGCAAAAGCTTATCAATGAAACACGTGACATCTTAAGCATTCCTGACTCGCACCTAATTGCCATTGTTGCAGGATCTGGCACTGGCGCTATGGAGCTTATTCTGTGGAATATTCTGGGCACCCGTGGTGTCGATCTTCTGAGCTGGGAGGTATTCGGCAAAGTCTGGTGCCGCGACACCGTTCAGCACTTACAATTACAAGATGTCCGGGTTTTTGAATCTGACTTTGGTGATTTTCCAGATTTGTCGCAAGTCTCCATGGACCGGGACATCGTTTTTTGCTGGAATGGAACGACCTCTGGTGTTGCAGTTCCCAACGGCGACTGGATCAGCGATGACCGCACGGGCCTCACCTTATGCGATGCAACCTCTGCCGCCTTTGCCATGGATCTTCCTTGGGATAAACTGGATGCAACTTCTTTTTCATGGCAAAAAGCATTGGGCGGCGAAGCGCAGCACGGCATGATTGTCTTGGGGCCACGCGCCATTGAACGCATTCTGTCTTATACGCCGCCTTGGCCACTCCCCAAGGTATTCCGAGTCACTTATGATATGGAAAAAAGCCAAACAAAACGCCTCAAAGAATCGCTTTTCCGCGGCGAGACGAATAATACGCCCTCAATGCTGTGCGTTGAAGATTTCCTGGATAGCTTGGCTTGGGCAAAATCAATGGGTGGTTTTCCCGTTTTGAAACAAAGAACACAAGACAATTTTGATTTAATAGAATCTTGGGTAGAAAAAACAACATGGATTGATTTTCTTGCCAAAGATCCAAGCACCCGTTCAGCCAGCTCCGTTTGCCTCAAGCTAACAGAGGACTGGTTCACACGCTTGGATCATACTGAGCAATGGCAAAAACTCCGTGATATGACCAACCTACTCACCGATGAAAAGGTTGCTTATGATATTCGCAATCATATTAATGCAGTGCCTGGGTTTAGAATTTGGGCAGGCCCAACGATTGAGCTTAACAACATAAAGACCCTACTTCCATGGCTGGAATGGGCCCATGAAAAAGTCCGGCATCTGTCGGTCTAACTTTTGGGAAACTTAATCTTCAGAGTTTGGTTCTTCTGTAGCTAAAACCGTAGACTCTTCTAAGACTTCCACCGTATTTGTAAACAGGTTTGCGTTTGGAATTAAAAATTTCTTACCCTCACCAACCAGCGTTGTGTACCTAAGGTCTACCCTCTCAATGCGCCCCTGATTGCCGCCAACCAAAATGCGATCCCCAATCTTATAAGGCCTGTATATCAAAATCATCAGGCCTGCCATAATATTACTCACAGAATCCCTTAAGGCAAACCCTAAGGCAAATCCCGTTAGGCCCAAACCCGCTACAATCGCTGAGACATCCACACCAATATGATTAAAAGAAATCATAGATCCAAAAACAACTGAAACAATCCGGATGGCCTTAACCATAAGTCTAATGACGGATTCTTCTGCCCGCGGCAAGTATCTCATTTGTCGTTCTAAGATCTTAGATAAAAGATTTCCCATCCAGATAAATATAAAAAATATAATAACCGCAACAACAAGCTGGGGTACAAAATGGAATGCTTTTACGCCAAATGATTTTAACTCTAATGCTAAATCAAAACCCACCATCAGAACAAACTCCCTTTCAAGACATTACTAAACAGTCAAAAATGTATTGACATGTGACCTGCCATAAGTAGAATACAAATCAACAAATACATGAGAGACCCCATGATTTATTTTATAAAACATTTTTTTATTACAAGCATACTTCTTCTTTCAAGTACTTTTGCAATAACACCAGCAAGCTGGAACATTGACCCAACCAATGATGCAATCATTGAAATCAATGAT
>CAYGJW010000139.1:0-4172 GCA_964350415.1 uncultured Alphaproteobacteria bacterium | reverse complement strand
GTGGCGGTGCATTTCGCTGAGCAAGTTTTTGTGCTGATGCTGCTTTTTCTGGCTGGATTGCTGTTATTGGCTGAACTTACGATGCCCTGGTTTATGCTGATTGTTGCCCCCGGGTTTAAAGAAAACCCCGAGCAATTTAATTTGGCTGTAGACCTTGCCCGATTGACCTTTCCGTATTTGCTGTTTATTTCGCTGGTGGCGTTGATGGGCGGGGTGCTGAATGCGTTGGGACGGTTTGCGGCAATGGCAGCGGCCCCCATTTTATTGAATGTGTGTTTAATTGCAGCACTGCTGGGTTTAGGCGACTATACGCCGACTTACGGCCACGCACTGGCTTATGGTGTGATTGCCGCAGGGCTTGCACAGTTTTTATTGTTGTTGTGGGCAAGTCAGTGTGCGGATATTCGCTTCCGGTTAAAAAAGCCTGAAATAACACCTGAAATTCGCAAATTGCTTAAGAAAATGCTGCCCGGCGTTTTGGGTGCCGGGGTTTTCCAAATCAATGTATTGATCGATACATTCCTGGCCTCACTGTTGGCAAGTGGGAGCATTTCCTATCTTTACTATGCAGACCGGGTCAGTCAGCTGCCGATTGGAGTCATTGCAGTTGGGCTTGGGACGTCGCTGTTGCCGATTTTATCGACGCATGTGGAAAAAGGGGAGTCTAAGGAAGCTGAAGCAACCATTAAAAATGCTGCTGAACTCGGGATGTTTTTAACAATTCCAGCCTTTATTGGTTTATTGGCCTTGGCCAGTCCAATGATTGCGCTTTTCTTTCAAGGTGGGGCTTTCACAGAAGATTCCACAACTCAGACAGCCTGGGCGTTGATGGCTTATGCAGGCGGGATCCCTGCATTTGTTTTGGTTAAAATTCTTGCAAGCAGTCATTTTGCGCGCTCAGATACGAAAACACCTTTTAAAATTGGCTGCATCGTTGTGGCGTTTAATCTTATAAGCAACCTAATTTGTATGTACTTTTTTAAGCATGTGGGGCTTGCATTAAGCACAACATTAGCCGCCTGGTTACAGGTTTACTTGCTGCATAGATCCTTGAACGAGATGAATTTGCGAACAATCAGCTTTCGGCGTGTGGGTATTATGACTGCATCCGCTTTGATTATGGGCGCCGGTGTTTTTTATATCTATCAGTATTTGACTTCTTTCCTTGGCGGCGGTACCTATCAGAGAATTATGAGCCTTACATGCGCTGTATTTTTTGGCGCTGTAATCTATTTTGTCTTAACGCGTTTATTCGGTGTCTGGCAGTTAAAGCATCTTAGACGGTATGGCAATTTGGGCGTGGAAGAAAAAAGGATTAATTCATGACAAAGCGTATACTTTCTGGCATTCAGCCCACAGGTAGTTTGCATCTTGGTAATTACCTGGGTGCGGTAAAAAACTGGGTTTCAATGCAATCAGAAGGTGAATGCCTGTTTTGTATTGTTGATATGCATGCAATAACAGTTCCCCAAAATCCTGAGGCTTTAAGACGCCATACACGCGAGGTTGCAGCATTGTATCTTGCTGCTGGAATTGATCCTGAAAAAAGCAGCGTTTTTGTTCAAAGTATGGTTCCTGCCCATGCGGAGCTTGCTTGGATCCTGAATTGCTTTACGCCGCTGGGATGGCTGAACCGTATGACACAGTTCAAAGAGAAGGCGGGAAAAAAGAAAGAACAGGCCAGCTTAGGTCTTTATGGTTATCCGGTGCTACAAGCTGCTGATATCTTGGTTTATCAAGCAACCCATGTGCCTGTGGGCGAGGATCAAAAGCAACACATTGAGCTTGCACGCGACATTGCAGGGGCATTCAATCGTTTCTGTGGTGAAGCGTTTTTTACGATTCCAGAGCCAACGATTCAGAAAGAAGCTTGTCGTATTATGAGTCTTCGGGATGGCTTAAATAAAATGAGTAAGTCAGACCCGTCAGAGAATTCTCGTATTAGTATGCAGGATGATCTTGATGCGATTGCCCTGAAAATCCGTAAATGTAAGACCGATAGTGAGCTGTTGCCAGGCAGCGTTGAAGGGCTTGAAGGGCGGCCTGAAGCTAAAAACTTACTCTCTATTTACGGGGCTCTTGTGGGTAAGAGTCTTGCAGAGTCTTGCCAGGAATTCTCAGGACAGCAGTTCCAGCCGCTAAAGGAAGCTTTAACACAAGCGCTGAACGCGCATCTTTTGCCTATAAGAGAACAATTTGTTGAGTTGTTAAAAGATACAAGCCAGTTAGATAAAGTGCTTTTACAAGGGGCTGAACGGGCACGATCTATTGCAGAACCTGTGCTAGTAGAAGCGCAAAAAAGAGTTGGCTACCTTAAAATTCCCTCTGCATAAATAACCCTTTGAGTGACTTTGTCGTTAAAGTTCATCTCGTGTCCTCACGTACCAGATGTACGCTGCGGGTCTCGATTTCACTTTGCCTAAAACTCATCTCAAAATTTTGTTTTGCAAAAGGAATTTACACGTCGCTTAGTGCACGAACTCTCTTGATTAACTTAACGACCCTTAGTAATAAAATTTCTTAAGGTATAAAAAAAGTAAATGTCTTGTTATAAGCATTGATTCTTTTTTCTGTTCAGGGAACAATAAGTTTTTACACACCCTGAATTTGTAAGGAGTTTATGCTTATTTACCTACCCGTGGCGGGCATGTCTGCCGATGTATTCCTTCTTCTTGCAATGGGAGGGGGTGCAGGATTTTTATCGGGATTACTTGGTATAGGCGGCGGCTTTTTAATTAGCCCATTTCTTATTTTTTATGGAATACCCCCAGCTGTTGCGGTTGCAAGCCAAGCCAACCAAATGATTGCGGCATCGTTGTCTGGATTTATTGCCCACTGGAATCAAAAGCGTGTTGATTTGAAACTTGGTTTATTCTTAAGTCTTGGCAGCTTTTTTGGTGCGGCCATTGGAATTGCTTTCTTTGATTTTTTAAGACGCAAAGGGCAAATCGATTTTTTCATTCCTGCCGGTTACGTCCTTTTTTTAGGTAGTGTTGCTTTGTTGATGTTTGTACAAACGACGCGAGCAATGTTACGCCGTAAGCCTGAAGAAGTAGCGCTTAAGGTTCCAAATTGGGTTGAAAAATTACCATTTAAAATGCGCTTTGAAACCTCGAATGTTGACATCAGTGTGATTCCTCCATTGGTCATTAGTATATTTGTTGGCATTCTGGTTGCGATGATGGGGATTGGGGGCGGCTTCTTTTTTATTCCTGCAATGTTCTACCTTATGGGTATTCCCTCAAAACTGATCCCTGGGACGGCGCTTTTACAAACAGTGCTGATTACCACAGCCGTGACGGTTATGCAGGCCACAACGCAGTATACAGTGGATATTGTGCTCGCTTTTGTACTGCTTGTGGGCGGTGTGTTTGGGGCGCAAATAGGATCGCGCGTAGGGCGAAAGATATCAGGACCCTGGTTGCGGATTGCTTTGACCGTTTTAATGATCAGTGTGTGTGTAAAACTTGCCTTAATGCTTATGCTAGAGCCGGAGACTCGCTTTGTTGTTGAACGCTAATCTAATGAATCTACGCTTTTGTTTTGTCGTTGTTCTTTTGTGGCTGGGAAGCTTTATGGCCATTTGCGAAGGATCGGCGATCACGCTTTCATCTGAAATGATCAAAATCAGCTCTGGTTTTAAAGGCGCGCAATTGACGGTTTCTGGTATCCGAGAGCAGGGGCAAGATGTCCTGATCGTTGTGAAGGGGCCTGAGGAAAAACGCCGAATTTTTCGTAAGGGAAAAGTGTACGGGGTGTGGCTGAATAAAAATGCAATAACTTTCCAACGGGTACCGACGTTCTATAAAACGTTGGCAACGCGTCCTTTAGAAGAGCTTTTATCCAAAGATCGCCTAAAGCATTATCATCTTGGTCTTAAAGATCATTATTTTGCGATTACTGAGCAGTCCAGCCCAACATTAAAAGTGAAGGACTTTAAGGAAGCAATGATTGCTGAGGGGGTCTCAAAAAATATTTATACACGGGAAGCAATCCCTTTGCAGGTGAGTAAAAACTCAAAATTTGAAGCTGAAATTGATTTTCCTTCCCACCTGCCCAGGGGCGTATACTGGGTGGAGGTTTTTCAGATTAAAGATGGCAAGATCATCGGAGCGGAGACGCTCCCCTTGGTTGTTGACCAAATTCGCATTGGCGATTATCTAGGGAAGCTA
>CAYGJW010000138.1:0-4233 GCA_964350415.1 uncultured Alphaproteobacteria bacterium | reverse complement strand
TATGATTCCACCTATACGCCGGAGGAATATCCTCAGCATAAAAACTGGGGGCACTCCACTTGGGAGGCAGGCGCTGAATTATGTAAGGCTGCGGATGCAAAAAATCTGGTTATTTTTCACCACGACCCCGGACATGATGATATGTTCATGGAGCAGCTTGAGAAAAAAGCGCAAACGATCTATCCTAGCTGCTTAGTTGCAAAACAAAACCTTAAAATAGAACTATAAAAAAAACATATGAAACCTTCTTTAAAAGCTGAAATTTCTGCTATTGGCCCTCTTGGTGATGGCCTTATTGAAACAAACTATCGCCCACTGTATGTTCCTGGAACAACAATTGGTGATCAGGTTATCTTCAAAGACAACGCCCAGTTCATGAGTCTTAATACGATTGCCAGTATTGAGAAAGGTCCTAACCACACGCCCCCTGCCTGTATTCACTTTGGCGAATGTGGTGGGTGCTCCACCCAGCATCTTAAACCAGAGCATTATCAAGCTTGGAAACAAGACCTTATCCTAAAGCCTCTACAATGGTTAGAAGCAGAGGATACGCTTCGGCCAATTCTCACAACACCCGCTCATTCGCGCCGACGCACAACCCTTATTGCCCACTACAAAGAAGAAGCAGGGCTGCAATTTGGCTATACGATGAAGCGTAACCACCGCTTAATTGATGTTAAAGAATGCCCAGTTCTGCATCCTAAACTTGAGGCATTAATTGAGCCGCTCAGGGCATTACTAACTAAAATCATTCCCGTGCGCACAATTCTTAAAATTCACCTGACCCATGTTGATGATTCAACCGATATGCTGCTGATCAGCCGCCTGAATCTTGATCTTGAGCTTCGTGAACAACTCGTTGCTTTTGCGCAACAGCATGACATTCATCGCATTTCACATAAACCATCGGATAAGCACCCCGCTGAGCCCATCATGCAGACGAAGGCGCTCACCAAAACCTTAGGTGACATTTCCGTTGAAATCGACCCAGGCACCTTTCTACAGCCCAATGATCAGGGTGAAGCACTGATGTTGAAAACCATTGCGGATGCAATGCCAGATAATGCCAAGGTTGCAGATTTGTTTTCAGGTATTGGAACTTTGTCCTTACCCCTTATGGAAAAAATGACTTCTCTACAACTGTGCGAAGCGAATCCTCGTGCCATTAACGCCATGAATAATGCGCTGGGCAAAGTAGAACTCCCTTGTGAAGTTACCGTTGAAGAACGTAATCTGTTTTCAAATCCCCTTACCGTTGAAGAGCTTAATGAACTGGATGTTGTGATTATTGACCCACCCAGGGCTGGGGCACGCAGACAGGTCAATTTAATCGCTCAATCAGAAGTCAAAACACTGTTCATGGTTTCCTGCAATCCATCAACTTTTACAAGGGATGTAAAGGGACTTCTTGATGCTGGATTTCGCTTTGAATTTGTTCAGCCCATTGACCAATTCATCTGGACAAGTCACGTGGAAATTATTGCAAAACTAACACGAGAATAGACAGACCGATGATCACCGTTGTTGAAAAAATTGCTGAAGAAGCTGGGGCGCTCGCCCTTCAGAAACAACGCGAGAGACTGGATGTTGAACACAAAGGTGACGGCACCCCCGTTACCCATGTGGACTTGCTCTGTCATGACCTCATTGCTACAGCCTTAAGCAAGGCCTTTCCTGACATTCCAATTGTTTCAGAAGAAGACCCTGACTCTCATAAACTCGATACCGTTCAAAATCCGCGCTACTGGCTTGTGGATCCGTTGGACGGCACCCGAAGTTATATCAAAGGCACATCGGATTTTACCGTCAACATTGCATTGATTGAAAACGGCCGCCCGACCCTCGGTGTTCTTAATTGTCCCGGTGAATTGACGACCATGAGCGCCGTAAAAGAGATCGGTTTGCGGGTTAATGGCCAGCCCTTTACCCCGCCAAGCATCACGCTGAAGGATCAGGCCACCTATACAATCAGTGGTTCTGTCACATGCTTTAAAAGACTCCACACACAGTTTCCAGAAATGTCTAATGACAATACTTTAAAGGCTGGAAGTGCTTGGAAATTCTGTTTACTTGCCCTACGCAAAGCACTGATCTACCCTAAGCTTGGCCCCACTATGGAGTGGGACACGGCAGCAGGTCAACTCATTCTAGAGCTCAGCCAAGGCAGTGTTCAAACCTTGGACGGCAAACCTTTGGCATATGGTAAAAAGAACTTTGCCAACCCACACTTCATTGCCCGGGCTTTTTCTGAAGCCCAATAAAAAGCCCCCAGATGGGGGCAGAAGTTTGGAGAGAGTGTGAGAAGCTGGAAAGTGGCTTGAAGAAAATGAAGTTTGGATTTCGATGTCTCCTAAACCCCTTCCCTGATCTCAATCTCAGTATCACACCCTAACCTTTAAGAAAGTGTTAAGATTTATGAATTATTCTTCAACAATCACCAGCTCGTCATCGCTTGATTCAGAATCAGAGCTATATTCTGGTTCGCTTATATTACCACTCATTTCGACTTCCGGTTCATCAGATATCTCTATAACCGCAGTATCCATGTCACGACTTTCTACGACATCTTCTTCAACAATAATTGGCACTTTAAATAGCTCTAAAACCTTTGGCTTCTGCCCAGGCAAAAATCCATTTTTTTCTAAGTCAGTATTATCATCAGGGTGGCGTTTAGACCGGAACTCCTTACCTTCTGCAGTTTTCAACAGCAAGAACCCACGTGGAAGCTTTCTTTTTCGCCTTGATCGAACTTTTACCTCTGCCACATGGACAATATGTCCATCCGTATCAATCAATTGCACGAAGCCTTTACGCGCAGGATGAATTCTCCAACATACAGCTTGTTTTGCAACTGCCATTGTAAGTAAGGATAACGATTCTGCAGAAGCATTCACCCCCTTAAGCTGAACACCCTCATTAGAATCTGGGGCAAAACCATTTGCTTCAGCAATCATCAACTCATCATCGATATCCGTTTCTGAATCTGAATCATCACCCATTACTTGGTCGAATTTTTCTTCGAATGAATGATCTTCAGAATCACTTTCCTGCATGACAATATCAGCAGATCCTTGTGACTGCTCTGGGGGCATAGAATTTTCTACAGTCAAAATCCCATTATAAGTATGAAAATAGACAGGAAAAGCATCACTTCCTGAAAAATACTTATAGCTCAACGGTGCTACATCCTCTGGGTCCCGTGCAAATAATAACTCTTGACCATCATCCGTCTTAATAACCAGATACCCTAATCTTAGGAACCTTTTTGTATGTGATCCGGAACGAAGATATATCTCATGATTAAGAAGAACTCTACGATTCATACCCAAAAGTTGGAATAAGCGATCATTTTCAGGATGAATCCTCCAGCACCTAATATCTTTGAAGTTAATACCTCTACACTCTGACCTCTCTGAAGAAACGACATATCCAGGATTGTAAACCTTAAACGTTGCGTTTGAACCTGAGGCAAGACCATTTACCTCCAAGCCACTGAAATCTTTAGGATCACGTGGAAGGGAACAGTGCACCTTATTATGCCATATGTTTAAGTAGCCTTTATTAAATTTTCTTGGACCTCTAGCAGTCTTCGCTTTTATTGTATCGACGACATACCCGTAGGTATTGCATAATTCTAAGTACCCTTCTTGACTAGATGCAACCCGCCAAAAAGCCAGTTTTCCTGAATCCTCATTCATTCCACTTGGCACTCTCGCTGTTGGTGCACCTGGTGCGGACGGAATAACATTTACACCCAAATTATATACAGGCCATTGCTCAACTTGCATGCTTGATGGGCGAGGACGTGTTCGGCGCAAATCCACATTAAAATGATTCTGTAATCTTCTTTGTTTCTGGGCAGGATCATCCCCTACAGTCAAGTCAATAACGGTTGATGCAGGACGCTTAGACCCCGCAGTTGGACTTGTAAACACTGATGGCCCGGACTCAGGAGCTGCCATTTCAGGAATATAAGCGGTCGCAGCCGGCGGGACCATACAAGAGGAAAAATCACTGCCTACAGAATTTTCACGATTACTATTACTTGAAGGTTGTTGCGTATTTGGCTGCTCTGGAAGAACATAAAATGCGCCTTTATGCTTAATCAACTTATGGTTCTGACCTGGGATCAAAACCTGCACAGCAATTTCTTTACCAGCAGCATCCTTAATCTGTATAATTTCTTCGCCTAAAGGATGAATATTCCAGCTTTCACTTCTCACCCTATCTGGT
>CAYGJW010000137.1:0-4241 GCA_964350415.1 uncultured Alphaproteobacteria bacterium | reverse complement strand
ACATCGTCGCGCATAATTTTTGTTGCATCATATATCATTTGATTCCGTTTTGTTGCATTAAGTTCGGAACGAATCTTGCCTGTAAGCGTGTCAATTGTAGGATTTGAATAGCCGCCAAAGTTGAAAAGCGCTTGCTGTTTCTCGTTATCTCTTGTTTGCACAAGTGAGGAGAAAATGTTGTGAGCATCGCCTGTTTCTGGCACCCATCCTAGGAATAGAAAGTCACTTTCATAGCGTAGAATTTTTCCAAAGAATAGTGATTTCGTTTGCGAAACAAGATTGATCTTAATGCCAATTTTGGACAGCATTGATACAACCGCCTGACTAATCTTCTCATCATTCATATAGCGATCATTCGGGCAGTCAAAGGTAACACTGAAGCCATCTTCGTAACCGGCTTGTTTCATCAGTTCTTTAGCTTTTTCAAGATTGTAATCCAAGCGCTTATTAAGTTCTGCACTGTAGCCGTTAACAGCAGGCGCATAGATGAGAGCAGTTGGGACAGAGAAGCCGCGCATGATTCGTTTGTGGATCGCTTCAATATTAATCGCATGGTAAATAGCCTGACGCACACGAATATCTTTAAAGGGGTTCCTGCCCTTAATATTAGAGCTTTTAAGCTCATCGTCTTTTTGATTCATAATGAGGAAAGCTGTGCGTAGGTCTGCCCCTTTAACAAGATCAATGCTTGTTGTAGATTCAATACGTTGGGTGTCTTGAATGGGAACCGGAAACATGACATCAACGTCGCCTGAAAGAACTGCTGCAGTACGGGTTGAGTCATTAGAAATTGGCGTAAAAACAGCTGTTTTAATATTATGTTTACAGCATTCCCACCAATTCGTATACGCTTCAAAAACTGTTTTCACATCAGGTTTGCGTTCTGTAATTTTAAAGGGGCCTGTACCCATGGCATTGGTTGCCGCATAGTTTTCTTGCCCTTCCTTAAGATTTGATACTTCTTCGGAGCCATGAGCCTTACACCATTTTTCAGACATCATATAAATGCTGGCAAGTGTGCGGGGCAGAATAGGATCAGACCCATTGGTGATAAGATCAACTGTGTAATCGTCAATTTTCTTCACATCAACAATCGTTTTGATGTTCCCTGCCATATTTGAATTTTTACCCTTGGCACGTTTGAAGCTAAAGATCACGTCATCAGCATTAAAGGGCGTTCCATCCTGGAATTTTACATTTTGACGGAGTGTAAAGCGCCATGTTGTTGAGTCGGTGGCGACCCATTTTGTTGCGAGAGAAGGCTCAATTTTAAGTCCTGCGTCTCTGCGAACTAGACCCTCGTAAGTGTTATCCAACAATCTTAATGTATTCAGATCATAGACACTATGAGGATCAAGGTTATTTGCATCGCCAGCTGCCGACCAACGGAAGGTTTTTGTTGGTTCAGCAGCGATGATCGCTGTTGAAGCACTGATCAGCAGGCTGATGATGAGTAGAGCTTTTTTCATGAATATTTCTCCGTATAAATGAGTCTGTATAAACTATGATTGTTTGCGAATCCAACGCAGGGACAAAAACCCTTCAGGCCTTGCCGTAAGAGTGATGCTTTTTTTATGAGCATAGAAGCTATGTTCACGGTAGAGCGGGATATGTCCAATATCTTGTTTATGAATCATGAGTGCTTCTTTCATCATTGTATCTCGTTTTACCTGATCCATTTCGCTGCCAATGTTTATCGTTAGGGCATCAAGCTTTGGGTTTGAATACCAACCACTATTGAGGGTTCCTGCTGCAGGAGAAGATCCAGGCGTTGAAAGCAGGCTAAATAAGGCGCTGTGCCCGTCATTAGTTGCTGTAACAAAACCGCCTAACCAGGCCGTTGATTGGTAAGCCCGGGTTCGCGCATAATAAACAGCCTTGGGGATAGATTGGGGGTTAAATTGAACGCCAACCTTAGCCAGCATAGAGGCAATGGCAGAGCAAATTGAAACGGCATTCGTGTAACGATTAGTCGGAAAGTCACAATCAAGTTTGAGTTTATTTTCAAATCCTGCTTCTTTTAAAAGCTTTTTCGCACCTTCCGGGTCGTAAGGTGTTCGAACTTCAAGCTCAGGAGAGTAGCCATTAACACAAGGGGCAATGACGGTGCTTGCTTTAGAGGCATGGCCCCTGAAAATAATTTTGATTAAAGCATCCGCATCAATGGCTTTGTGGATTGCCTGGCGAATAAGTTGATTCCGAATGGGGTTTGGGATGCCAGGCATCTCTTCAAGAGTATCTTTTTTGAAGTTAAGGCCAAGATACATAATCATTGCATTCGCATACTTTGTGAGCTGCAGATGCTCATTTTTTTGAATTTGTTCAATATTTTGTAAAGGAAGCTCGGTAATCAGATCAACTTTTCCAGATGCAAGGGCTGCAATTCGTGTTCCTGCATTACCAAGTGGAGTTAAAATAACTTGGTCTAAGTTATGAGTTGGCGTGTCCCACCAGGCATCGTTTTTGATAAGGATGCTTTTATGATCAGGGTCAAACGAACTAAGCTTGAAAGGCCCCGTGCCATTTGCATGGTGATTTGTATAAAAATTCCCGGTACTATTTGACTCATCAACATTGACAGCGTTGTGAGCTTCACACCATTTTTTTGACATAATTTGCCAGAGTAATAACTCTTCAGGCAGTGTTGCTGTTGGTGCCTTGGTATGAATATCAATCGTATGGTCATCGACTTTCACAACATTCTTGATAGAAATGATCGCAGAGTGAGCATCAGAAAGTTTTTGTGAGGCCCTTTGGAAAGAGAAAACGACATCGTCTGCAGTAAAGGATTCTCCCTCATGAAACGAGACATCTTTTCTGAGGTGAAAACGCCAACATGTTGGTCCAACGGTTTCCCATTTTGTAGCAAGAGAAGGCTCAATCTGGTAATCCTTATTGCGGCGAACAAGACTTTCATAAAAATTGTGACGGAAATTAACGTTGGTGACAAAGAAATGAAGGTAGGGATCAACTGTCGTTGGACCGGCTTCAGTTGCATAACGAAGAATATTTTCTTGTGCACACGCTTGCATCATAATGAATAAACTAATCAGGAAAGGAAAAAATTTTTGTTTCACGGGATCTCCATAGGGAAGCGTCACATATTAATTGTGGGGACTATAGCTTGGAATGTGGTAAAGTCAACATGCAAATAATATAATAAAGAATGACTTATTTATAGTATTGAACAAAGTGTGGAGCCGCAAGGGGTGTTGTTTTTGAGACACATCTCAAGATGTAATTAATAAGCAGAGAAGATTATTCTGTTTTTTTAGATATATAAGGCTTACATATTTCAGGCGTAATTATACATAAAATATGTGGAGTAATGTAGATGAAAATTAGAAAAATTGCTGCAGTTGCAGCTGTTGTTGCTGTAAGTGTTGTCGCACAAGCAACGGCTGAGCATGGGCCTTCTCACTCAAATGATGGCGGTGTAAGCTTTAGAGCAGATCTTAAAACAGGTTATGAGCGTTTGAGCCTTAAGCTCAAATCTGGCCGTCATGGGCGTATTCACTTGAAAGGTGGCGCTTGGGGTGTTCGTGCAAAGTTTGGACTGGAAGAATCATCAACAGGTCTTGGGCTTGAAGCACGTCTTGGTGGTGTTACAAGTATAGGAAGTGATCATTCTTTTGATTCAGCTGATGTTGGTGCATCTGTGGGGTGGAATTTGGGAAGCTTCCTTGGTGATGCAGTGGTTTTCCGTCCTTCAGTTGGTTATGAAGCGCGTTACCTAACGTTTGTAAGAGGTTTGCATACCGGTCTTGATATTGGAACAAGCTTCGCGGGTCATGAAATTGGTGTGCGTGGGGGATTACATTTCCCCAGTGGTATTGTAGGGTATGATATTGCTGCACATTATAATTATAAGATTCTTGCAGGTATGGGCATTGGTATTGAAGCAGGTCTAAGAAGCTATGGCAAAAAGCTTCGTGTTAATGGTCACAAGCTTAGTGCATCTGCGAGCCAGTACCACATTCTTGGTGGTGTTAACTTCAGCTTCTAAGCGGACTGTTAACAGGTTAAATAAAAAGGGCGGCAGTTTTCTGTCGCCTTTTTTATTTATTTTCTGTCGTCTTTTTTATTTAGCATATTTATGCATGATAGTTGCCCTGTTATTTGGAGTTGACATTGTTAGATGTGCTGACTATATGTACCGCTGATGTTTAATAAATTAGGAGTTTAGTATGAAACATTTTATTGCAATTGTTGCGTGTTCGTTTATTGGCCTAACAAGTTCT
>CAYGJW010000136.1:0-4270 GCA_964350415.1 uncultured Alphaproteobacteria bacterium | reverse complement strand
CCTTGTGTACCTGTCAACCTAATGCGTTATTTACCTATATTATGTTTTGAAGAAAAAATGAAATATTAAGAGTTTCTTAAGAAGTTTTTATTATTTTTACTTATAGGTTCTTAAGTGCTAATGGCGGAGTTATAGGTAAATGGGTAATATCTTATTAAAATATGTTTTTATTATTATCGTAGTGTTTTCTTGGACACCCAAATCTTATGGTGATTTTGAGGGGTTACAGAAAATGATACAGCAAGCAGGTCAAGGTGATGAATGGGATTCTGGTGTGTACTCTCAGTATGTTGCAGACGATCTTGTGAAGCATGAAGATGCTGAAAAGGTGCTAGAAAAAATGTTGACGGAGATGAATACTTGGATACCACAGGTTTTTAGAGCATATACAAACCGTGGAGACATGGATTTTAGGGTTGTTGGTAATGTGCTTAGGTCAATGTCACAGAGTAATGATGTGTTCTCAAAGGGGTGGCTTTATATGACTTTTATGGAAATGAGCAAAGAGCCACCGAGGGAACAAATAGTTTATGTGCTGGATCAATTGAGTGGTTTAACACAAAACCAAGGAAATATTTTTGATGAGAGTGAGCCTATTGAGGCTTATGAAGCATACTTACAGCGGCCAAAAATTGACCTTGATCTTGTTGATAATATTTTCAGAACGGTTGTCCCCCGTTTACCAGAATCTGACCAAGGGCGCTTATATCTTGCTTACCTTTCTCGTTCGGATGCAGAGCCGACTCGGGTCCAGGCTTCATTTCAAGGCTTGAGTGGTTTGAGTGAGGGGGTGCAGTATCAAATCTACCTAGAATATATGGAAGATAAGGCTGCGGTTCCTGCGATTAAAAATGAGTTGATTAATCGTGGTCTTAAATTTAATGACCTAGAGCTTCAAGGAGGATTTCTTCATAGATTTTTAAAGATGCAGGCCGTTGAGTCAGCAGAAAAACCTATCTCAGAAGAAGATGTTATTCAAGCCCTCGCACGAGACGATCGAATTCCTTTTGGTTATGCTTTACGTGGTTCCTTTGAAGAGTATATAAGAAAAAATGATGCGAAGCCTGAAATTATTGATAGAATTCTAAATGATTTAAGGTCTTCTTTTTATCAAGAAGGTCTTTGGAAGGCTTACTTTGAAAGTCCCCAAATATCAAAAAATACGATTGAAGAGTTTATATTAAAATTTTTTAATGGTTTCCTTCCTAGAGGACATCATGTTTGGTTTTTTGAGAAGTATTTGCGAGGAGAGCATGCGGATCAAGAATTTATTCAAGCAATTTTTAAGGGTATGGAAAATTTCAATGATCCGTCTAAAAATAGTTTCTTTTTAACTTATTTATCGATGGCAGATTTATATCAAAAGAAGCCTTATTTATTTAAAAATAAAGTGTTTGATATGCTGGAACAACCTCAGCACCTGATTGCCATGATGCAGGATCCAGAATTAGGACCTGTACTGATTCAATTTATTATCGATCGCTATCTTCTTGAAAGTCCTTATAATGCTTCGGTTGTATGGCATATTATTGAAGGGTACCGTGGCAGCCGTTATACAAAATCAGCGGCTTGATTACAGCGGTATTGGGAAGTGATGGGGCGTACCCCGTCACTTTTATTTTTGTTGTAATGCGGTATTATTTTCAAAGAATTTCTTCAGGATCTGTCCGTGGTCAAAGGCAAAGGCGCTTGGGGTGTTATTTACAAGCTCTAGGATTTCCACAGCAGTGTGTAGGCTGACAGATTTTGCGTCGCTGCCTGCATGGGGGATTTGCTTTGTGGAGCAGCTGTAGGTTCCCTCAACGCTGTGTTGCCGGGGGTCGCGGCCATAGTTGCCGTTCAGACCAATGAGTTTTAAATTTTCCACATCAACATTCAGCTCTTCCTTGGCCTCACGTATGAAGGCGGTTTTGGGGGATTCTTTGGCTTCCACATGGCCGCCGAACATTGCTAGTCCCTTGGGCGCTTTGCCCCTTTGGATGAGCGCGAATTTATTTTCAGGCTCAACAAAAACAATACCGGCAACAGTTAAAATTGGTTTGGTTTTATCGATATTAGGCGCAATGATTTCTTGTGGTGCTTGTGTAAGTTGCGCGAATTCATAGCCTGTGAAAGCAGCAAAACAGGCAACAATTAAATACATCAACGTAGCGTTTTTAGTAGTACGAGCGCGCATAGCATAGCTTTCTTTGATTAATTCTAAATTAGAAGTGGTTATCTCCATTTTGGGACTAAATATCAAGATATTTTTTATTGTTTTTGCTTAACTGAACCGGTTTTAGGTGTGCTAGGCTATTTCTTAATAAGCTTGTAAAAAGCATAAAAGGTAGGAAATGGCAGAAGCAGGGAAACAAAGACTCGAACTGCGTCAAAAGCAAACACTGTCGATGACGACTGAGTTGCGCCAGGCGATTGCCTTATTGCAAATGTCCTCCCTCGAATTACAGATCTTCGTTGACCAAGAAATTGAAACAAATCCGCTGCTTGATTATGATGAAAATTCCATCATGGAAGGACCTGCAGATCCCTCATCACAAAGCGATGCGGGGTCAGAGTGGCAGAATATTTTGCCAGAACATCAGTCTTTACACATGCATTTATCTGGGCAAATACAATCCTCGCCCTGGTCTGATGCGGAAAAATCAATGGGGATGTACCTGACAGATCTGCTGGATTTGCGCGGATTTGTGACGCAATCCTTGCAAGAAATATCAGAAAGTTCTGATTATGGGATTGCAGATTTAGAGGCCGTGCTTGTAAAGCTGCAAGCCTTGGAGCCGACGGGTGTATATGCCCGGAACTTAAGCGAATGTTTGGCTTTACAGCTTAAGGAAAAGAATCGTTTGGATCCATTGATGCAGCGTTTTTTGGATTGTTTGGCTTTGGCCCAGCAGGGTAATCGGCAGGCTTTAGCTCATGTATGTGAATGCTCAATGGAAGACGTTGGTCAAATGCTAGAAGAACTGCGCGGGCTTTGCTATGACCCCGGCGAGACCTTCTACCGGGAAGATAATCTAACGCTAACCCAGCAACCAGATGTAATTGTGCGGGCGGCGGACCGTTCTGATGATATGCAAGACGAGGGCTGGGTCATTGAGCTGAACCATGAGCGGCTACCTAAGGTGCTGATGAATAATGAATATGCTGGATTTGTCTCGCAATCAGCGACCAGTAAAGCTGATGAGGCCTACGTTAAAACCTGCCACCATCGGGCCCAGTGGTTGGTAAATGCCTTGGATCAACGGGCACGGACCTTGCTGCAGGTGGCAAAGGTGATCGTGGATAAGCAAAAGCCTTTTTTTCAGAAGGGCTTACATTATTTACTGCCGATGACGACCAGAGACGTGGCCGAAAATGCAGATTGCCATGAAAGTACCGTCAGCCGGGTTACGCAAAATAAAATTATTGAAACACCGCATGGGGTTATTGATTTTAAAACATTTTTTTCAGCGTCTATTGGCGGTGAGGTTGGTGCGCAAACCTATGCAGCCCAGGCCATTAAGCAAAAAATCAAAGAATTGATCGAAAATGAAGGCAGAGAAACCCTTTCCGATGAGCAGATTGCCACGATTCTAAGCAAGATGAATATTAAAATATCCCGCCGGACAGTGGCAAAATATCGTGAGGCTGTTGGCATTCAAACATCATTTGAACGTAAGAAAAAGTTAATTTTATAGGCAAAATAGTGTATATTAGAGATATAAGATATTAATGATAAAAATAAGGAAGCTCTTATGAAATTATCAGTTACAGGTAAGGGAATGGATGTTGGTGATGCTCTTAGAAAGCATGTTGAAAGTGCTGTTGAACGTATGGTGCATCAATATTTAAAGATAGAGAATGATTCGAATATAAGCGCAGAAGGTGCTGTGACTTTTACAAAACAGCGACATTTGTTTGTGGCCGAAGTTGGTTTGCATGCAGCAAAAGGTGTGTTTTTGCATGCCAGTGACGAAGCTGATGAGCCCTATGTTGCTTTTGATCGTGCCAAAAATCATTTAGAAAGCCGGCTTAAGAAGTATAATGGTCGCATCAAAGATCATAATTGGCGCAACCGCCATATGAAAGAAGAGGCATATGCTCAGCAATATGTTCTTTCAAGTGAAGAAGAACATAAGGTGGAAGAAGATCATCTTGCACCGGTGATTGTCGCTGAAATGACAACGCTAATTCCTTCACTTTCTGTAAAAGAAGCTGTGATGCGGATGGATCTTGGTAACACACCAACTTTAATGTTTAAAAATGATGCTCACGGGCGCCTGAACGTTGT
>CAYGJW010000135.1:0-4327 GCA_964350415.1 uncultured Alphaproteobacteria bacterium | reverse complement strand
AAAATTATTGTAAATAACCATCAAATGTCCCTGGTGATAAATAATCATTAGCTGAATGAATATGCTTATCGCTATAGTCAAATTTCAATATCGCTGAAATGGGCTTTTCTTAAGACTTATTTTGAATGTGACTTAGACATTAGGCCATTTAACTGTGTTGAACTGCATCATCAAAATCACAGTAAACAAAACATAATGTAAGTCTTGAAGGTTTATCAGAGTAGTCCGTAACTCTAAGATGCTCCAAATAATATTCTCGCACAAAAAGCGCATGAGATATTTCATAGAAATCAATTATCTTTCCAAAATTACCAGGCAATATTACACTACCTTTTTCAAAAAAATGATGTGGCAACCCTTTTCCGAACAAAAAAATTAATTAATTTTGCGCACGCTTCTCAAATATCTCAGGTGACAAATAGTCATTAGCAGAGTGCATGCGCTTACGATTGTAATAAGTTTCAATATATTCAAAAATAGCCTGTTTAGCCTCCTCCTTCGTTTTAAATTTCATATGATAAATTAATTCTGTTTTTAGGGTATGAAAAAAGCTTTCTGCCACAGGTCGAGTAAGCTGAGGGAATCTCACCCTCAGCTTCTCACAGAACCGTACGTGAAACTCTCGCTTCATACGGCTCCTGTTATTCAGCTGTCCAAGACCAAACTCGCCAGTGTGCAAACAGCTTCGGTTCCTTAATGTAAAGATCCCGTAACCATCTACCTGCTCGCCATTGGCGTCTCTGCAGATGTTTATATTTGCGCTTTGCCCACCGGATGATTTTCTCATTAATATAGTCGTACATGGATGACATTGCTGATTGGCAATATGCTCCGTAATAATTTATCCAACCTTGAATCATTGGGTTAATCGCTTTTGCGAGTTCTTCCACACTCTGACTAAAACTTCTTTTAATCATTGGGTGCTCTTTCACCTTTTGCCTCATCATCTTGAGTGCCTTGCGGCTTACCGCCGGTGAGAAGCTAACAAAGAATTCGCCCGTTTTGGCCCGCGAGCTTCTTGGTCGAAATGTATACCCCAGAAAATCGAAACTCTCAGTAATATACCTATCACTACGATTTGAATCTTTACAATAAACAATCTTAGTCTTCTCCGGACAGAGCGCTAATTTGCATCGTACAAATCGAGCTCTGATTTCGCTTTCTATAAATTTCAACTGCTTCTGACTACGGCAATGAACAACAATGTCATCCGCATACCTTTCAAAGTGAATGCAAGGAAAATGCTCCCGCATCCACTCGTCAAAAACCAAATGTAGAAATATATTCGCGAGTAACGGACTAATAACGCCTCCTTGCGGTGTTCCTTTTGAACGCGTCAGCGTGTCACCGTTTGGAAGGATTACATCGGCTTTCAACCAGCGTTCGACATACAACAGTATCCACTTGCATTGCGTATACCTTGATACTGCCCTCAACACTAGTTTGTGATCCAACGCATCAAAGAAGCCTTTAATGTCCATATCCAAAACCCAATCATCCCTCCAGCAGCGTCGTCGTGCTTGGCCTATTGCATCTAGCGCTGACTTTCCGGGACGATACCCGTAGGAGTCAACATGAAAATAGGGTTCCACAACCGGCTCCAAACGATTTTTAATCACCATCTGAGCTATTCTATCTGAAATAGTCGGTATGCCCAAAGGTCTTAACTTGCCGTTTGATTTCGGTATGTCAACTCGACGTACTGGTGGTGGGAAATAACTCCCTGACGATAGTCTGTTCCAGATTTTATATAGATTATTTTTCAGATCTGATTCAAAGTCCTCCATGGTCTGCCCATCTATACCTGCTGCGCCTTTGTTGGCTTTAACGGCTAGGTAAGCTTCCCATACTTCGTGTTTATTTATCTCAAATAGCTTTGTCATCCCTTATTACTCCTCCCTATTCGGTTGGTAATAAGCGCTAACCGAACAACGTAACCCCTTTGCTCCACTGCCATTACAGCAACTTCATCACTACTACGGGTTACTCCGCCCCTCTGGCTTACATTAGTACTTGCAGAATTATGCGTCTGCATAATTCCTCTTCCCTTAGCATTAAACCAGCAGGTTCCCACGTTCCACATAAAAGCCTGGATTAAGATCATGCAGCCTCTACACCGAATGCCATCCAGCCTATAAACAGGTGTTATCTGGACTCGTCCCAGGTCAATAACGCTACCTGGTTTTGACATTAGTTTCATTGCTTTTCGATATGTCATCAACTGTTCACTTACGTTCATCTTCTTAATCCCTACCTGACACATTTGTTGCGCCTTTTCCGTCGTCGCTCACTACCATGACTTTTGATCACAGCAGCACGAGGTGGTTTGAAGCCAAGTCCTGCAACCCGACTTCGAGGGGCCTTCCCTCATCTCTTATGCAGCATAGCTACACGCTAGACATTATATCTTGCGCGCACTTTCGTGGCACACCGTTATCCCAGCAGTTTCCCCGACGACTCATGCTTTGAACAATACCATCTTGAAAGGTGAAAATGCGATGTCTGCCTTATTTGGCCACAAAAAAGGAGCATTCACTGGTGCCGCCACTGACCGCGCCGGATTACTGATGGAAGCCGACGGCGGCTTATTGTTCTTGGATGAAATTGGCGAGCTGGGTCTCGATGAGCAAGCCATGCTGTTAAAAGCGATCGAAGATAAACGCTTTATGCCATTTGGCTCAGATAAAGAGAGCAGCAGTGACTTCCAAGTGATTGCTGGAACCAATAAAGACCTATTAAAGCTAGCTAATAAAGGACTATTTAGAGACGACCTTTTAGCTAGAATCGACTTGTGGACCTATCAACTGCCTTCACTTAATGAGCGCCTTGAAGATCTAGCTCCCAATATCGACTATGAGCTGGAAGCCTTCTCTAATCGCTCTGGTAACTTGATCAGCTTCAACAAAGTCGCAAGAGAAAAATATCTCAAATTCGGCATGTCAGCTGAAGCCACTTGGTCTGCGAATTTTCGTGACCTCAATGCCAGCATCACTCGAATGGGAACATTAAGCGATGGCGGTCGAATTACCACGGCTGTCGTTGATGACGAAATCAGTCGTTTAAAACGAAAGTGGAAAACAATCTCACAAAATAGTTGGACACCAAGCGCAATCATTGATTCCGTCCTTGGTACTGATAGCAGCAAATCTATTGATTATTATGAGCAGCTCAAACTCGCCAATCTAATACAAGTTTGCCAAAACTCCCGATCGATGGCAGATGCCGGCCGCAAACTCTTCAATATCAGCAGAAAGACCAAAAAATCCAATAATGATTCTCACCGGGTAAAACAGTTGTTGGAAAAATACAAGATTAGTTTTGAAGATATTTCGGCCGTTACACGTTAACAACAAGTATACTCGTCGCGGGATAGCTTCTTTTTTTGTACAATAAATCAACGACAATTTTGTCGTTGTGCAAAAAAAGTGAAAATTCATCAGAATCCACCCTACGTCGAACTAGACAGATAAAAAAGCGAAGATTCGTCAGGGGCGAATTAAATCGCGGCAATTATCTTACAGTGCTAGCGCTCTCATGTCTGGGTTTTTGCTGTAAGCTTCTAAAATATCTTTGGCAAGCTCATCAACAATGCTAAGCGTACTAATATCACCAATGAATCCTTCTTCTTGTTTGGCTTTCATTAAACGCTCTTCTAGCAACTTAGTTGCACTGCCGCTGGGAAAAATACGTGCAAGCAACTTTCTTGCTTCACGTGGCCCTAAGCGACGATAGAGCACTCCACGTAATTTCGCATCTTCCGCTGTGGTGCTAAGTGCCCATAATTCAATTGGACCAATAGTGGATGTCAATAGCTGCGTATTCATACCGCCTTTAGTCGCAAATTGCGCTAAGAACGTTGCCCCGCCTTCACGTGGACCGTGGACACGATTGGTTAATGCAGTTTGTGCAGTTGGTGATAAACCAAAAATTTCTGCTGTTTTCTTCACTGCTTGAGCAGGGCCCGCATCCATAATATAAATAGACGTTGCAAATTCAATCATGACATCATCAAAGTCTTCCACAGATTGAGAAATTAATGCAACCTGCACTTTCCATTTACGACCTTCTCGCATATCGACAATGACTTGATCACGTACGGCTTTTGCATTCACAGTACGATGAAATTCATCGTAGACAATACGCTTAGGATCTTCACGTAACTCTGATACTCGCTCAGAATGATAAGACTGGTACTTTTCCGGCATATCCTGGACATTATCTTCTGTTAAATAATAGTCGCGCGCTAAAATATAGCGGCCTAACATATACATCACTGCAGTTTGTCTGTCAGCAGCCTCACCCCCGACTCTTGCCACCTCATCTAAAT
>CAYGJW010000134.1:0-4366 GCA_964350415.1 uncultured Alphaproteobacteria bacterium | reverse complement strand
GCCAAGTGCTAGGGCCTTTGTCACAACAAATTTTGTCTGAGGCATTGGGCCTTCAGCGGCATCCACAAGTAAGACAACACCATCGACCATGCTCAAGATACGCTCAACCTCACCACCAAAATCCGCGTGTCCTGGTGTATCGACGATGTTAATGCGTGTATCTTTCCAATGAATAGACGTACATTTTGCAAGAATTGTGATGCCGCGCTCTCTTTCAAGATCATTACGATCTAGTGCCCGGTCAACAACCTCTTGATGTTCTTGGAATGTTCCACTTTGTTTCAAAAGCGCGTCGACAAGCGTTGTTTTACCATGATCAACGTGCGCAATAATTGCAATATTTCTAATTGAACTCATTTTCTTATATCCTATGACAGAAACGACCCGCCTTATTATCTCATGCGAGTCGTCAATAATCCGTTAATTTTTTAAACTACCCATAAAATCAAACATTTAGGCCGATTATTACAGCGTAACAACCGACCCAAATTTTTAACTTACAGATATTTATTCATGGCCTGCGGGTATGTTTTCACATCAAACCGTTCGCGCATGGCGGAAAGGAGTAGTGCTTCCACATCCTTATCAACTTCTTTATTCAGCTTCATTTGTACAGACTCGATCTTGTCGGCTTGCGCCTTCAGGTCAACATCTTTTACATCCATAAGCTGAGCAACGACAACGCCAGCAGAATCTTTAGCACTAGAAATCGCACCAACAGATTCAGCATTAAACAAGGCCGTCGTCAATGAATCAGGGAATGTTTTTTTCAACCCCCTACCTTTGCGATTAAAGGCCTCAGTCACTTCTGGCTTATCAGCCAGACCAACTGCAGCAACAGCTTCTTCCAAAGACTTCTTCTCGTTTCTAACAAGTTGAACAATCTTTTCAGATGCTTCCTCAGCAGCAGCCTCGCGGCGTTCTTTAATAAGCTTTGTTTTAATTTTTGTACTGACTTCTTCAAAAGGATAGATCACAGGATCGTACTGCTTATTCACCTGGGCAATAAACGTATCCCCACTCGTTGTCTGAGCAAATCCAGTTTCCTTACCAACTTCAGCATCATAAACGGCTGCGATAATCGCACGATCAACAGGGCTCATTTTTTTATCTGTCCCTTTACCCGTCCGATCCAGTTTACTGTACTCAGTCGCCTCTAACTTCAGTTCAGCAACCACCTCAGCAAATGTCTGACCTGCAGCGATTGCATCCTCAAACTTATTGCTTAAGCTTGCGATTTCATCTTCTGCTTTTTCAGTACGAATTTCTTCAACCAGTTTTGCCCGTACAGATTCAAGCGACTCAACGAAGCCTTCCTTAATATCTGTAACCTGAACAACATAACAGCCATCCTCAGCTTTAATTGGATCAAGGATCTCGCCTTTATTCGCAGCAAACGCTGTTGCAGCAACGGCATCGTCAAGTTCATCCTTTGCAATCATGCCTAGGTCACTTGCACTCACTGGTGACTCTTTTTCCTCGTCAAGATTACTGTTTTCTGTTTTAGAAGGATCTTCAACAACAAAAGCAGCCTCAATCTGATCAAGCGTCTTTCCCGACTTAAGCATTGCCTGCGCTTGCTTTGCTTGCGCTTCAGTTTCGGTAACGACTTGAACAACCTTACGCTGCTCTTCGTTCGTATAACTTTCAAGATTTTGCTTGTAAAGCTCTGCTACATCAGCATCAGACACCTTAATTTTTGCTGCAAACGCCTTATTACTCATAAGGACAACGGAGAAGTCACGATAAGCCGGCGCCATAAACTCTGCCTCACCATGCTCATCATAATGGCTCTTCAGATCTTCAGCTGTAGGCTCTGTAATTTTCTGCGTTGCAAAAGGAACCAGTGTTCTTTTCGCGACACGCTTCTGCTCGTCATACTGATGCACGCGTTCAGCCAGCAAACGCGGCGCCTGTGCGCCATTTGCAACAGCCTTCAATAAAAGATCCTGGGCGATTTGATGTTTCGTACGCTCAACGAATTGTGCTTCAGATTGGCCCAGCATACGCAGCATTTGCTTAAAGCGGCTACGGTCGAACTGTCCGCTTTTATCTTTATACTCAGGCGTGCTGAACAAACGTTTACGCACAGCATCATCGCCGATTCGTAAGCCCATTTCGTCAGCAATTACTTCCATCAGAAGTTGCCGCGTTAGGTCATTAATCACAATCTGAGGAAGACCAAAACTACGCGCTTGATTCATATCAAAATTTGAACCAAAGATTGCAGTAAGCTGTTGCATCTTACGGTTCAGCTCAGCATGTGCCTGTAGCGCTGTAATATGTTTATCCCCAACTTTTGCAACCACGTCACGGTCTGGACTTGAACGGAAAAGATCCCCAATTCCCCAAAGAGCAACACTTATAATCAAGAACCCAATAACAAGAGTAACGACAACCCCGCCAACTTTTCCACGCATCTTTTGCAGCATAATAACGAACTTCCCTTTAGAAACCTGGCCAAAGTGTAGTGCGATTCGCTTAAAATCGCAAGGCCCTATTCCACCTTGACTCATTAAGCAGGTACACACTAGACTACCAAGTCTTATTCTAAACACTATTTTTTAAACTAGAAACAGCAAAAATTGAGAATTTCCTATGCGTGTTGTGATTTTTGGCCGTTCAGGTAGCGGTAAGTCAACTTTTGCCCATGAACTTGGCAAAAGAACCGGCCTACCCGTCCATCACATTGACAAAATTTTCTTCACCCATAATTGGGTGACCCGTGATTCTGAGGAATTTCTAGCATTGCAAAAAAAGATCCTCACCGGTGAGGAATGGATCATCGATGGCAACAGCTTAAGAACCATTAACCTAAGATTTGATCGAGCCACCCATATTGTCTTTTTTGACTATCCGCGTTGGCGCTGTTTTGCCCGAATCTACAAGCGCCTATTTGACAAAAACACTGCCATTGATGACCGCGCAGAAGGTTGCCCGGAAAAAGTGAGTTTTGCACTTTTACGCTACACTTGGAATTTCTCAAAAGAGTTCGAAAAAAAGGTCGCAAAACACCTCAAAAAGCACTCAAAAACACCTTATTTTACGGTTAAAAAGAACCAAGAAAAAGATAAAACATTCAATGCATTATACAATGAATACAAATCAAGTTCTTAAATCCATTCCAGGTCATGCACAGCTTTTTTAGAATCTGCATCTCCTGTATTGAGAACTGTTTTGGGCTCTAATAACATTACATGCGCCCCTTCCATAGCAACAGGCTTATGCTCAATTCCTTTGGGGACAATACAGAATTCACCTTCTTCTAAGTTGATAATTTTATCGCGGAAATGTATGTCTAATTTTCCTGAAACCACATAAAAAAGTTCATCTTCAGTCGCATGACTATGCCACACAAACTCCCCTTGAAACTTTGCCAACTTCACATAAGAATCATTCAGCTCTCCGACAATTTTTGGGCACCAAGTCTCTGAAAATAGCTTAAACTTACTCTTAACATTCACTTTTTCCATAGCACCACAACCTCATATTTTCTCTATCTTACTTAGGGTTATTTTTTCAGTAAACAAGCATAAAAAAAGCCACCAAACTATGTGCCAGCAGCTTTATTTATAACTTACAATCTTTATACCTGATTATTTTTTAGGCCTCAAAATAAAATTGATATTCGCATTATCTAAGACCAATGTGTATTCACTTTTCGTTGCTTTTCTGGAAACAGTCTTTTGAGATGCGATTACTGAAAACGTTCCGCCTTGAACATTAGCTGCCAAAATTGGTATGTCAGCAGGAATTTCCAGCAAAGGATTAAGCCCTAAGTTCAATGACTTGATACACTTTCGAATTGCCTTAACATCGGGAATTGCGAGTGCTGCCGTTAGTTTTGCACGGTCATTCACAGGATCTGTGAAGAAACTGTTAAGCCCAAACCATGTCAACATCATCGCCATTTTCACATAGATCAATTCCCGCAGAGGCCTACCGCCTTTTTTTGCATTTTTTCCGTACCTTTTAAAAATATACTTACTCATAATGCGCCATGTTGAAATAACAGAATCAGCTCCGGTAACATTATGAAACTTAAAAGAAAAACGCTGACCATCAAAACTTTTCACATCATGACCTAACGCCAACGCATCCAAAACTTTCACCATGGAAGCCATACTCATAACACCCGTCGCATTATCAATAATATCAGGATACTCCACAGCACGAACCTGCCCTGCCCACATAAAAAAGCTCGTAATAATTAATAAGCATAGTTTGTTTTTCATTTTTCCCCTCACATATTTTTTATAATTAAGATTCACAAAAACTATAGCAAGGTGCACAAAAAAAAAGAATAAATATTATTTACAAATAATATTACAAAAAAAAAGTAACACCTTTTGCAATAACCTGATTT
>CAYGJW010000133.1:0-4414 GCA_964350415.1 uncultured Alphaproteobacteria bacterium | reverse complement strand
CGGGCAAGTTTTTTCAGCAAGGCATCATGATCTTGAAGACGCTTTAGCGTTTGCTCTGATGCGCCGCGCACCTCAACAGGCACAAACGGCCCAGGCGGTACATTCATTTCGGCACGTGCAGCACGGATTTTCACCACCACATCCATCACCCAATCAATGGCGCTGGAGGCCTCTACAAAAGATTCATTCAAGCCCGGTATCACTTCCGGCCACTTTGAAATGACCAAGCTTTCTTTGCTCCCCAGCTCCATATTCTGCATCAGCTCTTCGGTGACGTAGGGCATAATCGGGTGCAATAAGTGCATCACACTGCGCAACACATGACCGGAAGTTTGCTGAAGCTCCTGCGTAATGGCTTGGGCTTCCTGGGCATACAGCGGCTTGGTGAATTCCAGATACCAATCACAGAATTTATCGCGAACAAAGTGCAACATCTCTAAAGCTGCTTCATTGAAACGATACTGATCTAGCGCGTCTGTTACCTTCGCGGTGCACTGATTAAGGTGCGCTAAAATCCAGCGATTCACAGGTTGCTCAACGGCCATCGGATCAAAGCTTACTGATACCTTCGCTTCGTTCATCTGACAAAAGCGTGAGGCATTCCACAGCTTTGTCACAAAATTCCGGTAGGTTTCCACCACGGATTCCGACAACTTCACATCTCGGCCTTGGATGGCAGAGGCCGCCAGGTTAAAGCGGAATGCATCGGCACCATACTTGTCCATGACCTCTAGAGGATCAACAACATTGCCTTTTGACTTGGACATTTTCTGTCCTTTTTCATCCCGGACAATCGCGTTTAAATACACAGTTTTAAACGGTACATCATTTTGGAAATACAGCGTCATCATCACCATGCGGGCAACCCAGAAGAAAATAATATCGGGGCCCGTCACCAACGTATCGGTCGGGAAATAACGATCAAGGTCTTGAGTGTCATCCGGCCAGCCCAGCGTTGAGAAAGGCCACAGCGCTGAAGAAAACCAAGTATCTAATACGTCTGTTTCCTGAGTTAATAGGACAACTTCACCATAATGCGCTGTTGCCTGAGCTTGCGCCTCTTCCGCATTGTCTGCAACGAAAATCTCGCCATCCGGGCCGAACCAAGCTGGAATTCTGTGTCCCCACCATAATTGGCGCGAGATACACCACGGCTCAATATTACGCATCCAGTTATAATAGGTCTTCGTCCAGGATTCGGGCACAAACTTGATTTTGCCTTGCTCTACGACTTCCAGTGCGGGTCCCGCTAGCTTTTCCGCATCGACAAACCACTGGTCTGTCAACCACGGCTCAATGACAACACCGGAGCGATCACCGTAAGGCACCACTTGCTCTTTATCTTCAATCTTTTCAACCAGCCCTTCAGCTTCCAGGTCTGCGATCACTTGCTTGCGAGCGGCAAAGCGCTCCATCCCCTGATAGGCCTCAGGCACCTGATCATTTAAATGCCCGTGCGCATCCATAATATTCAAATTTTCTAAGTTGTGACGTTTACCCACTTCAAAATCATTAAAATCATGGGCTGGGGTAATTTTCACCGCACCCGTTCCTTTTTCAGGATCGGAGTGCGCGTCGGCAATAATCGGAATCGTCCGCCCCGTTAGCGGTAAATGCACATGCTTACCAATCAAATGTGTGTAACGCGCGTCTTCAGGATTCACGGCAACCGCCTGATCCCCAAACATGGTTTCAGGCCGCGTTGTTGCAACAACCATAGCGCCCTCACCTTCCACAAGCGGATAGCGTAGGTGATAGAACTTTCCGGTGACAGGCTTTTGATCAACTTCCAGGTCCGAGATCGCTGTTTGAAACTTTGGATCCCAGTTTACCAAACGCTTATCCCGGTAGATCAGACCGTCCTTGTACAAGCGCACAAAAACTTTCCTAACAGCTTCAGACAATCCCTCATCTAATGTGAAACGTTCGCGCGACCAGTCGGCACCGGCACCCAAACGGCGCATTTGCTTCATGATCATACCGCCGGAATGCTCCTTCCATTCCCAGACTTTTTTAACAAAAGCCTCACGGCCCAGGTCAGTGCGTTTGACGCCTGACTTCTCAAGCTCGCGTTCAACAACCATTTGCGTCGCAATCCCGGCATGGTCCATGCCTGGCTGCCACAAGGCGTCACAGCCTTTCATCCGGTTGTAACGCATTAGAATATCCTGAATCGTAAAGGTCAGCGCATGCCCCATGTGCAAGGATCCTGTGACATTCGGCGGCGGCATTAAAATCGTATAAGGTTTTTTATCCGACTTGGGATCGCAAGCAAAATAGCCGGCTTTCTCCCACTGGTCTTGGTATTTTGATTCAAAGTCTTCGGGCTTATAGGTTTTTTCGAGCATTTTTACGCCTAGTCGTTCTTACATTTTATCAGGGGGTTGCAATCATCTGCCGATCAATCTATAAAAAAACGGCTAAACTCACAAGAAAAACCATTTTAAAGGACCTTGCTCCCATGAAAAAATATATCTTTATCCTCATTGCGCTGCTGTTTACGGGTCCTTGTGTGGGAGTGGAAAACGGCGAAGAGTCAGAGACTATCGCATTTATTGATGACAGTAGCGACCTTCAAGAAGTGGATGAGACGGAGGAACTCAACGAAGAACGGCATGATAATGAGCATGATGACGAGGAGACTGTGAACCCTGATGAAGAGCTCCACGAAGAAACCCCAGCCCCTAAACAGGTCATGGTCACGCTGTCAGCTGAAACTGTTAAAGCCCTTAGGGATCTTAGGGATCTTAGAGGCCCCGCACAAACCCAACCTAGGACCCAATGCCCATGTTCTTATACTCCCATGGGTCATTTTGATGGCTATCACCAGCATAATTGCTCTAAAGCCTGGCCCTTCAGTGCAACTCGGCGCAACTCCTTATCTCCCTTAAAATATCAACTTAATTTGGCAAATAGCACAACAATGTACGCTGAATTGACTGGAACTAAAAAATATCATGGAGGAAAACATTAGAAAACTTATTTAAATATTATAAATAAACCTACTCACAACCAAAGGCCTTAACCCCCATGAAAAAATACATCGCGCTTATTATCCTTACGATATTAGCGATCCCATCATCCACAATCGCTGGCCGCCAGCATGTACGCGGGGAAAAACAAATTCAGGGTCCTGCCCAGCTTACCGTCAAAACAAAGCGTCAATTACAACGGGCTCAGGTTCCCCTTATCCCACTTAGCCATTGTATCAAAGATGGTCAACTGGTTCTATGCCATCCCTTCTCCGTGGATTCTAGACAAGATGCATGGGGGTACTATGACACAAGGACGCATAAGCCAACGCTTATCCTGTTCCCAGAATTTTTTAGACAATCAAAAGAGACGCTCTCCCTCTTTGCCCAAGCAAAACTGGCGACAAAAATTAGAATTAGAAATATTAACGGCTCGGCTGTAAGCCACAACGACCTTAACCCCGGCCTTAGTTTGTTTCTCTCGCAATCAGACGGTCATATTAAAAGTATCTATATGAACGGCTCGCATATCGGTTATGAATTTGATGATAATGGTCAACTGCAGCTTTCTGCGTTGATGATGCCCAAGGCACTACCAAGCAACGCATCCGATCCTTATGATGGGGACATAGATTCAGATTCTGCAAGCGATATGGAGCTTGAAGAAGACCAACTTCCACCAAGCCTCTTGGCTCAAGAGACCTCACCACAACATGTAAAAGAAGCGAAAGACTTCCGCAACCTAAGCAACAGTTTCAAAGACCAACTCAATGTCACACAAACACAATAACTAAAAGGAACCGCCCCATGAGAAAACATCTATTTCTGGTAATCGCCCTACTCACAATGATGCCCTGTAGCGGCAATGCCGCATATATCCCCCCAGAAATGGCTAAAGTACTAAAAGGCCGTCCAGATCTAAGCAATATGGACGTTGTCGCTGATAACACCCCTGATAATATCGCTGATATTTCGCCAGCCCCTCGAATCGTCGCACTAAGCAAATGTTCGCTTAAAGATGATGGCGCGCTTATTCTGGCTGATCCTTCTGACCAGGCCCATAAGGATAAATGGGGCTGGCACTCATTAACAGGCAATACGCTTATTCTTTATCCTGCTTTTTTTGAATTATCAGAAGAAACCCTTATCCAGTTTGCCCGGTATTTTTCCGAGATCAAACGAACAAAAGCGTATTACGTTGATGACGGCGATCATACAGACATGCAAGAAGATATCAGCATCCGTTATCCTGGTTTCTTAACATTTTTCGACACTATCAAAGAAAACTTTGAAGAAAATCCCGATGCACTCAGCATATACTTCAACAGCCATTCCATTGATTATATAAAAACCCAAAAAGGTGAAGTTTTGTTATGTGAGTCTGCTGATTCTTTAAGGCAACGCGTATGGAAAAGTATGGGATACCCCAGAGATGAACATGG
>CAYGJW010000132.1:0-4493 GCA_964350415.1 uncultured Alphaproteobacteria bacterium | reverse complement strand
GTATACGGGTGATGTGAGGCATTTTGTTGGTATGAAAGGCTTTGGCGCTTCTGGTAAAATTGCAGATCTTTATGAGCACTTTGAAATTACGCCTAAAAAACTCGCCTCTGTTGCCAAAGAAAGCCTGTAAAATAACAATAAATTGGAGGGATTAATGACCAAGCGTATTGCAATTAATGGATTTGGACGTATCGGACGATTGATTGCCCGCGCCCTCTTTGAGAGCAAGCGGACAGATATAGAGCTTGTAGCGATCAATGACGTCGGTGCCGTTGAATCGAATGCCTACCTGCTTGAGTGGGACTCGACACACGGCCATTTTAATGCTGATATCAGCATTAACGCGGGCGACCTTCAGATTAACGGCCATCGGATTAAACTTTTTACCGAGCGGGATCCAAGCAAGCTGCCTTGGGG
Source organism: uncultured Alphaproteobacteria bacterium (assembly GCA_964350415.1). Taxonomy (GTDB): domain Bacteria; phylum Pseudomonadota; class Alphaproteobacteria; order CAYGJW01; family CAYGJW01; genus CAYGJW01. Next base: position 4,076 of record CAYGJW010000132.1, on the reverse strand, counting down.
TGACCTTAATGTTGACGTTGTCCTAGAATGCACAGGTCACTTTACAAAAAAAGCACTGGCTGAAACCCACATTGCAGGCGGTGCCAAAAGCGTTTTAATCTCAGCACCCAGCCCCGATGCAGACCTTACCGTTGTGTACGGCGTTAACCATCAGCAGATTAACAAGTCTCATACCGTCATTTCAAATGCGTCATGTACAACCAACTGTCTTGCCCCTATGGCAAAGGTACTACACGAAGCGCTTGGGATTCACCATGGTTTCATGACAACAATCCACGCCTTCACTGGGGATCAACGTCTTGTGGATACGAATCACTCAGATCCGCGCCGTTCGCGGGCCGCATCTGAATCAATGATCCCAACAACAACAGGGGCAGCGCGCGCTGTCGGGCTGGTTTTACCAGAGCTGAAAGGTCGCTTAGACGGGACAGCCATTCGTGTTCCAACGCTCAATGTTTCCGCCGTTGACTTTACTTTTGATGCAAATCGTTCGACGACCCCTGCTGAAATCAATGAACTTCTGACGAATGCAGCAAATACAGAACTTAAGGGCATTCTGAGAGCTGAAAACGCTCCACTTGTCTCAAAGGACTTCAATCATACTTCTGAAAGCTGTATTATTGATCTTAATCAGACCCAAGTTGTCAACGATACCTTATGCCGAGTACTGGCTTGGTATGACAATGAATGGGCCTTTTCGAATCGTATGCTTGATACAGCAAGTCTAATGTTAAAAAACTTATAAGAAAGTTGATTTCATGAAAGTAAGTGCAAACTCGATTAAACCTGGGGCAATTATTGAACACAAATCACGCCTTTGGGTTGTGGTTAAAACCATGCATACAAAACCTGGCAAAGGCGGTGCTTATATCCAAGCTGAACTGAAAGATATTCAAAGTGGAAGCAAGCTTAATGAACGCTTTCGTTCTACTGAAGATGTTGAGCGTGTTCGCCTTGATGAAATTCAGTATCAGTATCTTTTTACTGAAGGAAACTTGGTCACGCTAATGGATCAAACGACCTACGAACAAATCGCACTTAATGATAGCTTGTTCGGTGATATGCTTGCTTTTCTGCAGGACGGCATGATTGTGACCGCTTCTTTCTATGAAGACAAGCCAATTAGTGTTACAGTGCCTGACACTGTCATTATGACAATTGTTGAAGCAGAGCCCGTTGTCAAAGGACAAACGGCTTCATCTTCTTACAAACCAGCCACGCTTGACAATGGCCTGCGTATTATGGTCCCTCCTCATATTGCTGAGGGAACAAAGGTTGTTGTGAATACTGCCGACTGCACTTATGCAGAACGCGCAAAAGAACAGGATTAAACATGGCTATACGCCCCCCTATTATTAATGTAATGACAAAGGTTGTTTACAAGGTTGCTCGTGATCTTGTTCGTGACTTTGGTGAGCTCGAAAACCTTCAGGTCTCTAATAAAGGTGTTGCTAATTTTGTGACATCTGCTGACATACGGACTGAGGAAAATCTTAAGAAAAACCTTAAGTTTTCGCACCCTTCTTTTGGATTTATTACAGAAGAATCAGAAAAAGAAATTGGTGAAGATCCTGATACTTTCTGGGTGATTGATCCGATCGATGGAACAACAAACTTTATCCATGCAATTCCCCATTTTGCCATCTCAATTGCATTGATGTCCAAAGGAGTGATTACCGCTGGGATCGTCTATGATCCGATCAAAGATGAACTTTTCTGGGCTGCAAAAGGCGAAGGTGCTTATGTTAACGACCACCGTCTACGCGTTTCTGCCCGTAAATATATAAACGAAGCAGTTGTTGCTACAAGCATTCCTTACGTCGGTAACGGTGATTCAAAACGCTTCACACAGCAATCGATGACGCTGATGCCTGTCGTTGCTGGTCTACGCAGCATGGGATCTCCTTCTCTTGACCTCGCTTATGTTGCTGCAGGCCGCTATGAAGGCTGCTGGCACACAGGTCTAAAGATTTGGCAAATGGCTGCAGCAAACCTTTTAATTGCTGAATCTGGTGGGTATGTGACTGAAATGAATGGCGCAGGTAACATGCTTGAATCGGGTGAAGTTCTGGCGGCTAACGACCATATTCATCCAACGCTTTCAAAACTTCTTCGCGCTGTTGCAAAATAAACTATTTCCTTTAGTATGAGTGCGATAAGGATCGCACCATCTAGGGGAATAGCAATGGAAAAAGCGCCACAAGTAAATACCAAAATTGGACATTACCTGATAAAAATGATGGTCTTTACCATCCTTACTCTGCTCTTTGTTGCTTTTCTTTACCCATCATTGAAATCATCCTTTGAAGCAAATCCAGCGCTTAATGGTACTATCTTATGTATCATTATTATTGGTGTCGGCTATTCTTTTAAGCGTGTTATTAATCTTAAGCCAGAAATTGACTGGATTAATGCGCACAATAAACGTAAGGCTCCTATTGCTACTTCTGAAGCTAAAGCGCGCCTACTTATCCCAATGTCCCGCATGTTCGAAGGACGTGAAGGGAAAATGTTTCTGAGCAATGCCAGCATGCGATCGATTCTAGATGCCGTTATATCGCGCCTAGAGGAATCACGAAGCAATGCAGCCTACGTCAACCGACTCCTGATCTTTCTCGGGCTTCTAGGAACGTTCTGGGGCCTTCTCTTAACGCTTGGTTCTGTTGGCAACGTGATTTCATCACTCAGCGTCACCTCGACCGCTCCTGACGCAATTCTTTCTGGCATTAAAACCAACCTTCAAGCCCCACTGGATGGCATGTCCAAAGGGTTCAGCTCATCACTGTTTGGGCTTGGCGGATCCTTAATTGTAAGCTTTCTAGCGCTGCAAGCAAACCAAGCGCAGACGCGTTTTTACCATGATCTTGAGGAATGGCTCTCAAGCTTGGTTCGTATCTCAAACTCAACATTCGATGAAGATGCGTTAAAGCCGCTTCCAGGTTATATTGGGGCCCTGTTACAAAAAACAGCAGAAGCAACGGATGAGCTTACTTTTATCTTAACCAAGTCTGAAAAAAGCAATATCTCCATCAATAATAATATCATTGAGCTGGGTGAGCGCATCAACCTGCTTACAGACCATATGAAAGCAGAGCAGTCTTTACTACTTAAGCTTGCAGAGAACCAGATTAATCTTCAGCAATCCACGGAAAAATTGACCCACATTACGGAAGATCAAAGTCGTGATCCCAATACGAAGATTCAGCATCACATTCAGAATATTGATGGGACCCTTTCTTTGATGGCGAAACAAACGGAGCAAGGACGCTCAACCTTCATTCATGAATTACGACAAGAACTTAAATTAGTTGCAAGAGCTGTAGGAGGCAAGCAGCCCCTTACGGAGACTGATTTGAACCAACAACAAACGGCACAACAACAAGATCGGCGTTTCGGCGCCTAAGCAGCAGGAGCAAACATCATGCGCAGAGTCGAATCTGACGATTATCTTTGGCCTGGATTTGTTGATGTCCTTGCAACACTCATCATGGCGCTTGTCTTTGTTCTGATTGTTTTCATTATTGGGCAGTATGTTCTTGGACTTTCAATCAACGATAAAGAACGCAAACTTTCTGAACTCACTGAAGAGGTTTTTGGCCTGAACACAATGCTGGAATCAGAAAAAGAAACACGCCTTAAAACAGAAGAAGAACTCTCCAAGTCACTTGAGGCTGAACATACAAAGTCTTTAACAAAAGAAGAGCAAATTGTCGAGCTGAAAGCAAAGCTAAACGATCGAACAGATCAAGTTAAAAACCTTATGCAACAGATTGTTTATATTAATAAAAAGCTTTCAATATCAGGAAATAATAGATCGAAGCTAATCTCAGAAAACAATACAATTCAAGCACGAGTGGGGTCTTTAAAAATAACGATTATGAACCTCACAGAACAGCTTAAAAAAATGAATGCCCTGCTCTCTGCGTCCGAAGAAAAAAACAATGAGCAAGCAGCTGAAATTCATAAACTTTCTGAGCGTATTAACACGATGCTTGCGGACAAAGTTGAACAACTTAAAAAATACCGCTCTGAATTTTTTGGTAAGATGAAAGATATTTTGGGCAGCAGAAAAGATA
>CAYGJW010000131.1:0-4594 GCA_964350415.1 uncultured Alphaproteobacteria bacterium | reverse complement strand
AAATTTTGACTTCTTTTGCAACCAATTTCATTTCATCTGTTGGATTCTCCACAAGTTCATTATAGGCTGTAATCTTAAGCTGGAATTCATTTTTTAAATCCTCTCCAACATCCTCTGGGGTGGTTTTTGCGCGCCTTTGAATATCTAATAACTCAGCTTGAATTCTAAGTTTTGGCATATTCGAATACTCATTTAAAAGAAACTCAACGCTCTTAAAATCACCGCTTGTTAACAATCTATTTAATAACCGTGCGGTTCGAACATTATGCTCACCTATTGTTAAAAGGCCTGCCCCTGAATCCCAATGTATATGTGAAGAATCACGCTGTGAGAGAGCATCTATGATTTCTTGATTTGGTTTAAAACAAGAAATCATAAACCCAGCCTCAAGCCTATTCAGATCAATAAGCAATTTGAGTAATAAAGATTCAAAGTGTGTAATTTTATCAAATGAATCTAGAAGCCCAGGAACAGCGAATTCTGCCCCCTCAAGAGAACTACTTGGATTATTAACACCACAAAGCATACAATGTCGCTTCAGCATTAACTCAATGCTCTCAAGCGTACACTTTGAGTAACAAGAGAACTCCTTTCCTCCAAATGGTGCGTTGGATAAACATCTAAACCGACCGGTTAATGCTATTTGGGCATCTAAAAATCCTTGCTCAGTAGCCTCCAGCAGCCATTTCATTGCTGTAATGAAATCTTGCTTTACATGAAGACCTTCCCAGTAAGCCATTGCAAGAGCATATTGTGCTTCTACATTACCTTGACTCGCTGCCCTGCTTAATAAGTCTAATGCTTTATTATGATCGCGATGATCATCTTGTGCTGTCCAGTAAATCAAAGAAAGCTGGTACTGTGCTGCCGAAAAGCATTGATCCGCAGCCTTACACAACCACTTCATAGCCTCATTACCGTTTTGAGTACTCCCATTCCCCAGAAGGTAAGCCATTCCTATATGAAACTGTGCAGCTGCACATCCTCTTTCTGCTGCCTTACAGTAGTAATCAATAGCAGCGTTTTGATCTTGATCAACACCTTCACCCAGCCAATAAGAAATAGCAAGGTTACATTGTGCTTCAACACACGCTTTCTCAGCAGCCCTGAAGCATTCAACAGAGCGCTGATAATTTTGCACAACCCCTTTACCTAAACAGTAAGCGACCCCCAGAATATTTTGTGCAATGGCATTACCCTTATCTGCTCTTTCAATAAGCCAAGTCACTGCATCATTATAATGTTCAGAGATTTCTTCAGCCGTACAGGTTTGTAGAATTAAATAAAATCCCAAATTGCTTTTAGTGATTTTTTCTAGGTTTCTCCAGCGATCAATTTTGATATACTTTTTCCAATCCTCAGGGCGCTTACCCCAATAGACCCGGAATAGAATCTCACGCTGTGCAGCTAAGTAATTCATGTTTGCCCGATTGGCTAATTCTTGAAATTCTTTTGAAGTAAGGTAAGACAAGTCTTCGATTTTCGTTGAGCTATTATTAAGGAGATCAACTTGTAAAATATCATGAGAATCTGGACCATTTTTCCCAGCCCTAACTTCTATAGAAATAAAAATTGATACAAAAAAAACTAAAAAGATAACTAATTTGCAAAAACTAAAAATACTGCACATAAAAAATCCAATCTTGTAATTAAGAAAACACCTAAAATTACTCATTAACAAAATAAATGTCGTGAAATATTTTTCAACTTCACCTCCAAACCCTTAACAATAAGACAAACAAAAAACCAGTTTAAAATGGAAAATTTTGAATAATTTTCTTAACACTACACTCATCCAAAACTTTCCATTTCGAAAGACTACTTTTGTTGCTTCATCCAAAGGGCATGATAAGCTGTCCCTTTTGCAAGCAACTCTTCATGTGTACCCTCTTCTATCACTTGCCCTTTATCCAAAACGACAATCTTATCGGCATCAACAATGGTCGATAATCTGTGGGCAATCACCAGGGTTGTTACACCTTCAGAAACTTCCCGAAGATTGGCTTGAATCTGCCGTTCTGTGCTCGTGTCCAGGGCCGAAGTTGCTTCATCAAACAGATAGATTTTCGGGCGTTTTAATACAGCACGCGCAATGGCAACCCGTTGCTTTTCGCCTCCTGAAAGCTTAAGCCCTCGCTCACCAACCATCGTATCGTAACCATCAGGAAGCCCCTTAATAAACGCATCTAAATGCGCCAGCCTAGCAGCCTCCTCTACTTCTTCTCGGGTTGCACTGGGCCGGCCGTAAGCCAGGTTATAATACAGGGTATCATTGAATAGAACGGCTTGCTGCGGCACCACAGAAATCACCTGACGCAATGAGTTTTGCGTGACTTTTGCAATGTCCTGCCCATCAATTAAAATGCGCCCGGAGGTCAGGTCAAAGAAGCGGAAAAGCAAGTTACCAATGGTCGACTTCCCTGCGCCCGTTGCCCCAACAATCGCTACGGTTTGCTGCGCAGGAACTGTTAAGGACACCCCCTTTAAGATCGGCCTGCGCGGATCATATTCAAACTTAACATCCTCAAAAGTAATACTTCCATGGTCTGCTTTAAGCCCAGGTGCATTCGGTGCATCAACAACCTCGACTTCTTCATCCAACAGCTCATGAATATGCTCCATAGATGTCAATCCTTCGCGGACATCCTTAAAGATCGATCCTAAGAACATCAACGGCATCATTAATTGCAGAGCATAACCAACCAGCAACACAAAATCACCAATCGTATGCACGCCACGATAAACGCCCAAGCCTGCAACAAGTGTCATCAAGGTTAATCCCATACCAAGGATAAATCCTTGCCCAGCATGCACTGATTCCATACGCATCAAAGAACGCGCCATGAAATGTTCACGTTCAGCAAGCTTACGTCCGACCTCTTCTGATTCAAACTCTTGGTTACAAAAATAACGTACGGTTTCAACATTAAACAGACCATCAACAATCCGAGCATTTGCAGAAACTCCATGCTCCATTGCTTCTCGGCGCGCCCTAACTGCCCATGACGACCCAAAAACAAGGAAAGTCACAAACAATCCAAGCGTGCCAAGTAGAATCAATGCATACACATAGCTATAGAAATACATTAGTATTCCAGCTGCAAATAGCACTTCAATGGTTGAAGGAATAAAGAAAAACAGAATCCCCCACAGCACCTTAGGCAACCCAGTCTGGGCGCGTTCAACAGCATTCGTGAGGGCGCCGGTTTTACGGTTCAGGTGATAACGAATTGACAACTTACTTAAATGATCAACAATTTGCTTACTTAACAAGGTCACGGATATCTCAAAGATGGGAAACGCTAATATTTCTCTCACTTGCACAAACACTTCAGAGCTTGTCCACATTAAGCCGTAACCTAATAACGCAATGACAACCGCTATAAATGTTGCAGACTCTGTGCTTTTCAGCGTATCAACAGCCAGCTTCATCATGATCGGTGCGAGTAATGTTGCAATCGACGTCAACACGACAAAGAAGATAGAAAGACTCATCTTTCCCATCATTTTCTGTTCCCGAGGACGTAAATATGACAGCGCCCAAAGGAACATACGGTAATGAGATAACGGTTTTTTTAGGAGCTATTGCCCCAGATTTTGAATCCCCTTGATTGGAGATTTGACCCTTAACGGATTTATTTTTTGAACAAGACATAAAATACTCTTTTCATTAAGCGCTATTTAGATTGTAAGCGACACAAAAGATTCAAAAGGGATGTGTAAGCCTTAAAATAAACAGCTTGCGAAAAGTTGCAGAAATCCCCCCGCACATTAGGCGGAAAGAATGGAATAGATGCACATTTTTAAAGAGTTATACTAACATAATAAAGCGATAATAAGTGATTCAAAACCAAACGTCAAGAGACGCTGTTCAGCTTATCTTTTTTGTTTCATCCAAAGACTATAATAAGCTGTCTTCTTGGCAAGCAACTCTTCATGTGTCCCCTCTTCTATCACTTGCCCTTTATCCAAAACGACAATCTTATCAGCGTCAACAATAGTCGATAATCTGTGAGCAATCACCAGGGTTGTCACGCCTTCAGAAACCTCCCTAAGGTTGGCTTGAATCTGACGTTCTGTGCTGGTGTCCAGGGCCGAAGTTGCCTCATCAAACAGATAGATTTTCGGGCGTTTTAATACAGCACGCGCAATGGCTATCCGCTGTTGTTCGCCCCCTGAAAGCTTAAGCCCTCGCTCACCAACCATCGTATCGTAACCATCAGGAAGCCCCTTAATAAACGCATCTAAATGCGCTAAACGAATAGCCTCTTCAACTTCCGCTTTTGTCGCATCAAGCCTACCATAGGCAACATTGTAATAGAGCGTATTATTGAACAAAACAACCTGTTGCGGCACCACTGAAATCACCTTGCGAAGTGACTTCTTTGTAACCTTTGCAATATCCTGACCATCAATGAGTATTCGGCCTTTACTCAAGTTAAAGAAACGGAAAACAAGATTTGCAATCGTTGACTTACCAGCGCCTGTTGCCCCAACAATTGCCACCATTTTCTTCGCAGGAACCGATAAAGTAATTTCTTTTAGGGTCTAGACTAGCATAAACATCTAAAAAGGGTTTTAATGCTAGTATGAA
>CAYGJW010000130.1:0-4653 GCA_964350415.1 uncultured Alphaproteobacteria bacterium | reverse complement strand
ACCAGCAAGCTGGAACATTGACCCAACCAATGATGCAATCATTGAAATCAATGATACTGCAGGTAATATGATTGACCTTCAAGACAATACGCCTTCAGACAACAGCTGGTCTATAAGCAGTATTAGTGCAAAATTCATAGAAGTTAAAGATAAAAATGGCAAAATACTGCGCAGGCAAAAGGCACCTGCGGATCCAAGTAGTTGTAGGATTGTAAAATTTAATGACACTTTTTATTTAATCCCTGAAAAGAAACAGGACGAAGATCAGCTTGAGCCAAAGGATTTATCAGAAGATCCACTAGAAGCGGAGCCAGAAGCCGAAAAATCGATTGAATCCCCAGATCAAACTGAGGAACAAGAAAGTGTTAAATCGCCCGTAGTTAACATGGCTAACGATGACATTGAAATGCAAGAAATCGAAGTTCCCGAAGTTGAAACAGTCCTTTCTGATCATGAAGATACCGAAATGCTCGATGCTATCGCTCTGCCCTCTACCCCAGAACTCTTCTCAGCTGCTCTTACCCTGCAAACACCCACACTACCAAGACAAGCAGGACAGAAGCGCCTGCACAGTAGTACAGATATCCAATCGCCTCCAACCATCTTACCTGCACAGAAAAAAAGGAAAGACCAACATACAGATACTATTCCTTATGACTTGACCTACGACGATGAAGATCCCGTATTCGACCTCCCTAATAATAGCTCACCAAATGAAAGTGTTGATGAGGATGATCAAGCTCCTGAGTTAACAAGTATAATAATGGGAAATCATTTTGATGAGGCACAACCTTTGTGCTGGAGAAATCATTTTGATGAAGCACAACCTTTGTGCTGGAGAATTCATCCTCATAAAAAAGGATATTTCCAATTGATCAATAAGCTCGGGGAATCCACCTATGAATCGACTGTAAAAGTACGGAATAGAAGAAAAAGAAGGCTTAACAGAGGGATCTTACTTAAGACAATAGAATATGGCAAAACCTTACGTCTTATGCGCCATCCTGAAGATAAAAAAAACCTGGAAGACAATGGCTTTGTTCCTGGTCAAAAAGCAGCAACACTTAACCCAAGAAAAGATATGATTCCGCCATGGATTATTGAAGACCCACAACCTATAACGCCTCAGCAGGATGCCCTATCCCCAGGACTAACGCCGCAAGAAGAACTGCCCCAGCCCCCACTTCAAACATTAACACCAGATGTGCAAGAAAAAGGAACTGAAACTCCACAGCAAAGCCATGAGGGCATTTTGAGTCCTAACCATGACGTTGACATGGACATTGATAATGCATTAAAGGCACTACTAAGCCCTGTTAGGGCTTCCCAACAGGAGGCTGCATATCCGATAGAATCCCTGCACACAACGGCACCTCAACCAAAAGCCCGTATTAATAGCAACGATCTGAGACAAAAAAACATAGAGCAAAACAAAAAATGTGCACTCCAAGCACTTAATATTCGTAAATCGCCTCCTGTATGCTGGAGAATCCACCCTCATAAAAAAGGGTTTGTTCAGTTTCTGGATAGAAATGGAATTTGCGTCTATGAATCGGAGATCCTATGGGGTAATGACAAGAAAAAAAAGCTAAAATCTGGTCATTTTCATAAGTTAATAGTTGGGTTTCCTTGGTCTTTAAAGCGTCACCCTGAAGATAAAGAAAGCTTAGATGAGAATGACTTTGCTCCTGGCCAAAAAGCAGCAACACTTAACCCAAGAAAAGATATGATTCCGCCGTGGATTGTTGAAGAAGCTCAACCTATAACGCCTCAGCAGGACACCCTATCACCCGAACGAGCGCCGCAAGAAGAACTGCCCCAGTCTCCAATCAAAACATCAACACCAGGAGCACAAGAAAAAGAGACTGAAACTCCTCAGCAAGGGCCTGCAACTGCAAAAGACCATTCCAGTAATTCTTTTTTTGATTTATATGAAGATCTCTTGAGATCAGACCCCGAAGTTGACGCGGAAATAGATGCGATCTTAGGGTCTGTTTCTCCTCCGCAACAAGAAGTGAGGCAACAACCCGACACAACCAGCAACATAGATGTATCCGAAATGCTGCAGCCCTTGCCTCAACAACAAAAAGACCTTCATCCGATGATTCAACCTCCTGCACCTGAACCGACACCTCAAAACGATGCAGGAACGACACAAGACGCCGCACTTCAATGGTGGGACGACCTTAACGAAACATTGGGAGATTCTGCAAGCATGAATCTGATGTAAAAACACACTACAAAATTTCAGAATTTTTAAACGAATAAAACATACTAAAAAGGCACAGTATCTCGTAGTTCATAACGCATTTTTTTACAATAACAATATTTCTAATTTCATCTACTTTTGCCGTGATACCAGCAAGCTGGAATTTCGATCCTACCAACGATGATATCCTTGAGATCAACGACACTTCAGGGCAAGCGATTGGTCTTCAAGAAAATGAAGCAACCGATAAAACCTGGCGTTTAAATTCAGTCAATCCAAACTACGCGGAAATTCTTGATAAAGACGGCAAGCTTCTGCGCAGGCAAAAGACGCCTGAAGATCAAAGCAATTGCAGAATTATAGAGTACGAAGGAACGCCTTACCTGCTTCCTGAAAATAAACCAAGCCCACAAGTAGCGCCTCTTGAAATTGAGCCTGAGCTTATTGAAAACGTTTTGCACGACCCTGAAATGTCAGACCTGTTTGCGAAAAATGCTGATATGGTAAGTCCTGATATGGAAACACCAGATGTTGGATCGATTGATTCCGACGACGAAATGTCAGAAGTTGATCCTATGATTTCTGACGATGATTGTGAAATGTCAGATATTGAATCTCCTATATCTTCACCCGAACCTTCATTACCACCCTCTACCCCACTAACACCACAGTCACCTGAACAAGTTGGGCGTAAACGCAAACAGCGCAGCACTGGATCCCCCGCCGCAATCACGCCTCTTCCTGTTCAAAAAAAGACAAGAACTGAGGAAGAAATAACTGACCTTGACAGCGCTGTATGCTGGAGGGTCCACCCGACAAGGTTAAGTTTCTTTCAAATTCTTAACCAAGAGGAAGAGGTCATTCATGAAGAAGCCGTTGAAACCTTCAAAGGAAAACGCAAGCTTATCAATGGTTTTTTTGTAATCACTCACGACGGCTCAGGAAAAAAATCCCTACGCCGAAATCCGGATGATAAAAAAGATCTGGTTGCAAATAGTTTTGACCCTACCCGACTCGATAATGTTCAGATTTGGAATGCAATTAAGCCTCTCACAGCTTCAATTGTAAATAAAGCTGTATGCTGGAGAATCCACCCAAATAAAACAGGATTTTTTCAGTTGCTTGATCAGAAAAATAACGTTGTTTATGAACGACAAGTAAAAAATAGAAAAAGAATTAAAAAGCTAGCAGATGGAAAACTCTCTTTAACTTATGGCAGCAACAGAAGCAAAAAGTTTGCACGCCACCCTAAAGATAAGGCCGATATAACGCAGCACGACTTTGCGCCTATCGCCACTCAAGACATCGAAGTCTATGTGCCCAACAAGGCCCAGCCCAGCAGTAACAAGAAAAAAAGCAAAGCAACTAATTCTTTTAATGATATTGACTTTAATGAAGTTTTGTACTGGAGAATTGCCCCTAATAATCTCGGTTTTTTTCAGCTTATTGATAAGAACAACGAAGTTATTTATAAAGGAAAAATTCGCTTAAATGATGGGAAAAGACGTAGGCTGCATAGGGGCACACTCAAGCTTATGCAAAAAAGAAGACAGTATACCTTAAAGCGCCACCAAGAAGATACAGAAGACCTTACAGCTAACGGCTTTGACCCAGAAACAATTTCAGATGTTAAAATTTTTGGTAAGAAAACGAAAAGAGCGACCAGGGCTAAAAACACGCTTACCCCAGAGATCGCCGAAAAAGCCTTATGCTGGAGAATTGCCCCTAACAACACCGATGATATACAGCTTTTGGACAAAGACGGCACCGTCATACACCAAATAGCGATAAAAATTCATACAGGTAAGCGGAAAATGAAATTTGGCTACATGTCCCTCGGCATTACAAATGGCACAGTTCAACGATTCAAGCGCCACCCAGAGGACAGACTTAGTCTTGAGGGGACTGACTTTGCTCTAAACCAAACAGCAAGAACATTAGATCCAAAAAAAGAGATTATCCCGCCCTGGATTACTGAGCCAAACCCTACCCTTGAATATTCTGTACGCAGTGATACTGACGAGGACGAAGACCTATAGCCGAATAAAGCACAAACAAAAAATGAAAAATTTCCAACCAAATCAACATCTTATAATTTTTGTTGAAAAAAAATGAAAAAAACCTCATTTTTTACTTGCAATAGGTAAGATCATGTGTCATTTTACTTTCAACGGCGCCTTCTGGCGTTGTTAGCCCAAATTCTTTTTGGGCGTTTCCTCCCTAAACTTGGGTCGCTTCGGCGACCTTTTTTTATGCCTTTTCAAAATATTAACTTGAAAAAACAACAATACATGACAACTAAATTATAACTGACATGTAATATAATGACAAAAAACATTAAAATGAAAAAAGTACACCTATTTAATTTAAAAAAAATTTATAAAAGATCAAGGGTCTAGACTAGCATGATTTAAGATTTCCATATTTTCCAGAGTACTGGAAGG
>CAYGJW010000129.1:0-4679 GCA_964350415.1 uncultured Alphaproteobacteria bacterium | reverse complement strand
TGTTACAGGTGCGTCTTCGGGGCTTGGGCGTCGTTTCTGCCAGGTGCTTGCTCAAGCTGGCGCAACGGTTGTCGGTATAGCCCGAAATGAGGAGCGCTTAGCTGAGCTGCACCAAGAAATTGAAGCGCTTGGCGGTACCTGTCATGTGCATGTGCTTGATATTACTGATAAGGCATATCGTGGCCCAGTTGTTAGCACCATTTTAGAAAATCACAAGATTGATATTCTCGTCAATTGCGCGGGGGTGGCAAAGATTTCTCCCATTTTTGAAGAAGTAACGGATCCTTTTGAAAATATTATTGAAACCAATCTGACAGCCTTGTGGTGGCTGACAAAAAAGATTGCATGTCATATGCGGGATCATCAGATTCCAGGATCAATTATCAACATTGCAAGCATTAACGGTAAGAACCTTCCAGCCTATGAAGGCAGCGCTTACAGCGTTGCAAAGGCTGCTGTCATTCATTTAACCCGTCAGCTTGTCGGCGAGCTATCACCGCATAATATTCGTATTAATGCCATTGCCCCTGGTTGGATTCGGACACCAATGAGCAGCAAAAAGTTAGACGATGCAGGTGATGAGTTTCTAAAGATCGTACCGCTAGGATTTATTGGTGAAGTAGAAGATTTTGACGCGATACTCCTGTTGCTGGCTTCAAACAAGGCCTCCCGATATATGACAGGATCAACGATTGAACTTGATGGTGGCTCCAGTTGGGGCGGCAAAATCTAACGCCTTATTTTTAACAATCTATACCTGTTTTCATTAAAAGAGAGGATTTCCTCTCTTTTTTTATGACTTCTTCAATTACACCCTAAGTGACTGTATGTTTGGTATTATTTGAAATAAGTTACAATGATAATTTAAAATACATTAAATTATTTTAACTAAAATTCTTTACATTACTATTCTGTTGATGTAAATATCTCGATCTGAATATTTTAATTGCTTCATTTTTATAAATTTGTATCAAAATATTCTTTATTTAACATTAAATCTTGAGGAGGATTCTATGAAAAGGATCACGTATACAGCAATTTTGTCATTTTTATTTGTTTTTTGTTTGGGTGTGAAGAAGCTCAGTGCCAGTGCCTATGATTTCCAAGCAAATAACTGGATTTATGACACTCAAAAGACTTTAGAACTTCAAATTACAAATAAAAAAATTCAGCTCTTTAACACAGAAAAGCAAAGCAAAACGCTGCTTATTCAACAAAACATCCAATTCTCTAAACATCAAAGAGTTGAGAATAAGGGTATTCGTTATACAGCGCACTATGACGAAAAATCAAAGAATAAAACAAATATTTGTTTTAATAGCAAAACGCTTCGTTTTAAGGGGGCTTTATACAAAGACGGCAGCTTAGTTATTAAGGACCTGGCTTCACGGGTACCATTTATACTGCGTTGTAAAAGTGCTGTTATCCTACCTTTATCTAATCATCTTGTTAGTTTGGATGTACGCACACAGCAAAATTTATACGTTTTCAGTAATGTCTTAACAACAAAGAAACACCTTAGCCTGGTCAGTGGAGGAAGCTTAACTTTAGGAATTGATCCCGAAGTCAAAAACAGCAAAAAAATGCTAACGCGCATGCGTGGGTCGACAGGAAAACTTTATCTTTCTGCAAAGAACGACCTGACGGTTTTCGCAGAAATCGATGTGCGAAAAACCGCCACACTGAAATCGATTAACGGTGCCGTTGCAGTACACAGCATCATTCAATCCCCAGAAATTAAGGTGAATTCAAAAAAAGATCTGGAAGTCCGTGGTGTTTTATACGGAAAAACGATTAATCTAAAAACAAATAATGACGTGGATGTTTCAGGTGGTTCGATTGTTGGTGTCAGCAAGCTGGATGTAAACTGCCGCCATTTTCATATTTTGCATAACATCTTACGCACAGATGTGATGACAAAAAGTCAACGATTTAAGTGGCTGAATAAACTAAGTGGCGAGCGCATCAACTATTTTGAAAAGCCTGAATTTAATAATAAAGGTGATATTTCTCGTGAGGATATTCAGCGTCAAGATAGCTATTATCCCTTCCCTAAGATGCAGGCAAAGCTGCATAAGGATCGGGCTGATAAGGACGAATACAGTCGCGCCCTAAGACCAAAGCCTTATGATCCAAAGTATCGTTTTGGGATCGAGCGTTTGAGCATGCATCGATACAATCTGATTAAAGGAGCTGTTGTTGCAGGCAATGCAACCATCAATGCGGACGAGATGTTTGTTCTAAGCTCCGATTTTCATGCACGCAATATGGTTGTGAATATTGCGGGCGGTAATTTTGTACTCGGTGACATCACCAGTCTTGCAGCAAAGGACCGTAAAGGTAATTACAAAACAATTACCACCCAGTTACCAGATAAAATACTCAGGCTTATTCCCAAAAATTTTTCCGACTCCATGAAGCATTTGGGACACCGCTTGAATGAAATGGAGCAAGAAGATCGTCGGTTATTGGACCGGGGTGTTCCTGCCTCTGTACATGGCCGCTTTATCACTTTAAATGCGAAAAAAGCTGATGTCATCATTTGCGCCAGCATGCGTGCAGATAAGGACTGTACAATTGCGACAGACCACCTTCGGGTGCGTACACCGCAATTTCATAGGAAGCATTATTTTCATGGCAAAAAGCGTTATGTTCCCAATGTAAACGGGCGCGCAAAAATCAAAGCCAGGGGACATTTGGTTATTTCTGCGAATAAAACCATTCGTTGCCGCGCCCCTATTTTTGCGGGCAATACAAGCGTGCAAATGGACTGCCAAGGTAGCATGTTTTTATACCCTCTTGCTGATGAGCACTGCCGTGAAGGGCGTTGCCACAAACATAAAATAGTTCAGAACCCCGCTAAGATACGCTCAAAAAAAGGGGGCATCACCCTTAGCACCCAGGGTAAGTTCAAAGGCTGCAATATTGAATTTGATTCCAAAGGGAAAATTTTTGTCTTTGCGGCAGAAAATCTAAAGACCTTTGCGAAGCCAGATATAATAATTAAATCACGGATTGGCTGGTTTTCAAAAAGCAATAAGTCACAAGCAGTCAAATGTATCGCCTATATGAAATCAAAAGGCGACATCGTTGCTGTTTCCAACCGTCATATGGAAGTTATAGCGACAGAACTTGATGCCAAAGGGAATATTCAGCTTAAAGGCAGAAAAAGCGTAAAGTTTGGTGCAGCAGAGCTTGCTGATAAATGTGTCCAGTCCAGCGGTATTGGTGGTATTAACAGGCACTTCAAAAGGAAATATAACCTTAATATCTACCCTACTTCTTTGAATGCTAAAGGCAAAATTGATCTTGTTTGCACCCATGGCCCAGTCAAAGGATACGGCACACAAATTAAAGGAATGGAGCTCAGCGTTGACGCCAAAGGCGACATCATCTTTCAACCAGCCGTTATTCAACGCGTTGACCGAAGAAGCTATTCTGGTATTTCCGGCGTTGGTTATGAGGCTTCCAAGCATTGTCACAGCAAAAGTAAAGTTGAGCACCCGCTGATAGATGTGCACCGTGCACGCATGAAATCAGGACGCGATATTAAGCTGCAAGCGACAAACCTAAAAGCCGTAGATGTTGAATTTAAGGCAAAACGTGATATCAGCTTTGATGCTAAGAAACTCCGCGAATATATGTCGCAGGAATCCTTTAAGCTTGGCTTTGAAAACCAGACCATCGGCATGGCCAAGGCCATGATCAGTGGCCGCTTAAGTGAGGTTTTAGACGAACTGGAATCGCAATTCCCAATTCTTAAAACCTTTAAAAGCATGGCTGATCTGGAAGATGCTTGGGATGCTGCGGCTGTTGGTACGAAGGCTGCTTATGAGCTCTACGGCTTATACCGTAGAATGAATGAGCTCAACGGGAGCTTTTTCAAAGCATTCACAGCGAACAGTGACGCAGTGAAATGTTTTGAAGCCATCAGAACAGGCGATATGAAAGAGCTTCAGGACGTTGTCACCAATGTTTCCTTATGTGCCGAATATAAAAAGTATCAAAAATGGTGGGAGCAGATCTACAGCTGCTTTTTCATGGCCAACACATTTAAAGTTAAAGCTGGGCGTGACATAAAACTTAAGGGACTTACGGGTAAGTTCGGGGTTTTCCAAGCCAAAGCCGGGCGTGACATTTATTTTGGTGCGGTGAACGGCAAATCAGGCAGTGATCATTTTACTGTTGGTGCCAGCATTAACATCAAAGATTTATCAGCTTCTGTGGATGCCAGTTATTCTCAGCAGTTTTCTAATCAGCACAAGCGGTCAGAAATTGACGCTGATAAAGTTGACCTTACCGCCGGCCGTAACATTGTTATGGAAGCGAGTTTAATTAAGGCGAAAGAGTTTAAGGCAACGGCTGACCGGTTGTTGTTGCAGGCTGCTGCCGATCGCAGCGGGGGATCCCAAGGCGGCTTTGGTGTCAGCACCAACAGTGTGTCCATCAGTGCCTCGGCATTCAGCTCTAAGATGTGGCAGGTGGCGCAGATCCAGGCCGAAAAGTTCACGGCCAAGATTAAAAAGCAAACCCATCTTGAGGGCGCAGTGATTTCTGCCCTGGAGGGAACGCTTGACAGTCGGACGGTCACCCGCAAGGACTTGACGGATAAAAGCAAGGCCTGGGGGATGCACCTATCATTCTCTGATCTGGATAAGCTGTTTCATTCAAATGAAAAG
>CAYGJW010000128.1:0-4686 GCA_964350415.1 uncultured Alphaproteobacteria bacterium | reverse complement strand
AGCTAAGGCCGTGCGCAGGGTTTCCTGGCACTGGGTTGGCCCCACAGAAAGCACAACAATTTCTTCTGCTTTGCCAGCTTCTTTCAAGCGAATGGCCTCTTCGACAGCAATTTCATCGAAAGGGTTCATCGACATTTTGGCGCCATTTAAATCAACGTCCGTGTTGTCAGCTTTTACCCTTACTTTTACGTGGTAATCCAGAAC
This sequence comes from uncultured Alphaproteobacteria bacterium, assembly GCA_964350415.1. Taxonomy (GTDB): domain Bacteria; phylum Pseudomonadota; class Alphaproteobacteria; order CAYGJW01; family CAYGJW01; genus CAYGJW01. The sequence goes on along the minus strand of CAYGJW010000128.1, from coordinate 4,482 downwards.
GCGTTTGATTGGTACAAGTATTTTCATCAAGTGCTCCTACGTTTTTGAAGAGGGGATTGTTTGTTTTCTGTTCGCGCCCGGCTGCCATAAAATATCCTGTTTACCGTTGTTATTTAGGGTTCGGCACAGCACAAAAGCAAGATCGGACAGCCGGTTCATATAATGCAATACAGCAACATTCACTTTTTCGTCTTGCGCCAAATGTGCGACCACCCGTTCGGCACGCCGGATGATGGTCCGCGCCAGATGCATATGCGAAGCCGCAGCGGATCCGCCTGGCAAAATAAACGATTTTAACGGTTCAAGCGCTGCATTGTAGTGATCAATGCAAGTTTCAAGATAGGTTACTTGTTCCTGGGTAACCGATAACTTTTCATCAGATTCTGAAGGAATACAAAGATCAGCGCCTGCATCAAACAAATCGTTTTGGACATGTTGAATCAGTTGCTGAATTTCTGCTGGCGCATTAAAAGCAACAATACCCAAGGCAGCATTTGCCTCATCAACAGTACCGATGGCCTCAATACGCAGGCAAGACTTTGAAACGCGGGTGCCGTCCCCTAAAGATGTCTTTCCTTTGTCCCCACCGCGTGTATAGATTCGAGTAAGTTGGACCATCGATTTGAATTCCTTTACCTAAGCATTAGAACAAGTGCGAAAATGATAATAGCAACCGCTTGTAGGGCCACACGCATTTGCATAAGCTTATTGCCGTACTTGCGGTTAAACTCGCCGCCTTTAAATGCGGTAAAAATGCCTGTTACTAAAACCAGAAACACGGCAACCATGGCAACCACAAGGGCGATATCTAGAAAATATTTCATCAGTATTCATCCTCCAAGGTGACTTTTCATCACACTATTGACATTGATTGTTATCATTTTTCTGTGCGTGTTTAAATCTATTTTCTTATTTTAATGGCTGCGTTATAGTCTGCAGGAAATTAATGAGAGGCAGCTATTATGCAAGGTTTTCCCTTAACAGGTCCTGAGATCAGTTCAAAAAATAAACCCACAAAGTCTTTGGTTGTGTTTCTACATGGTCTGGGTGCCGACGGTCATGATTTGATCGATATTGGCCAAGGCTGGTCGAAATCTTTACCCCAGGCTGCATTTTTGTCGCCCCACGCGCCGTTGCCTTGTGATATGAGCCCCATGGGCTATCAGTGGTTTAGCCTACAAGATTTTAATGTTGAGCGCATTATTGTTGAAGTTCGCAAAAATGGGGACGCCCTGATTGCATGGCTTGGGGAGGAGCTTAAAAAAAGAGACCTAGATTGGGACCAGCTGGCGTTGGTGGGCTTTTCCCAGGGCGGGTTAATGGCCGTGTACGCTGGGTTGATGGCGCCCAAGGCCCCCGCTGCGGTGATTAGCTATGCAGGCGGTTTATGGGGTGTGGAAAGCTTGATTAAACAACCAAATAGCAAGCCCCCGCTATTTATGGCGCACGGAACCTATGATACGGTGGTACCCTTTCAGCTGACGGAAAACGCTGTAAGTTATTTCGAGTCCCACGGAGTACATTGCCAAAAGAAAATTCAACCAGGGCTTGCGCATGGGATTGATCAGGAACTCATGGTTATGGGCAGTAGATTCATTAAGGATAACCTCGGTAATATAAAGACCACACAAGCTGTTTAAATCCGTTTAGACAGCCAGATTGCAAGCCTAGATCCTTTTTGAATGGCAGTTCTTAGAACTTTGTGACCTGGGTTGTGATCTGTGTATTCAAGGGCTTGGTCGCGATGTTCCAGCTCTTCTTCCCGGAAGCGTTTTATCTTATCCCGTAAGGAGTTTTCCGCTGGGTTTGATTCAAGACGATCGAGCTGTTCTTGGTAATGCTCGTCAATGACTTCTTCCACAGCAACAGTACAGGCCATGGCAGCGCGTTCACCCATCAATGCGGTGGCTTTGCCTAGGCCGTAACCCAAAACATTCCATAAAGGCGTCAGGACGGTTGGGCGCACACGGCGTTCAGAGATCAGTTCGCTGAATGCCGCCAGGTGTTCTTCTTCTTGTTCTAGCATATGCTGCAGTATGGGCTCTTTGTCCGTTCCCTTAAAGACAGACAGTTGCCCTTGGTAAATGCGGACGGCGCCATATTCGCCGGCATGGTTAACACGAATGTCCTGAATAATGCGCTCGTCAGGGGACGGATCTCCAGGAAGCCATTTTCGTTGCGTACATATCGGCATATTTATTCCTTACCGTACTTTTTTGACCAAAAACATAGAGCTGAAAGCGTTAGCGATAGAAAGACCACGTATTCTGTCATTGAAAGCCCCAGAAATCGCCAAAGCACAGTTTTACAAGATGCGGCCTTTGTGGCACTAAGCATTGCTTCGATATCTTCCATGGAAGAGAATTTATTTTTAACGCTGCAAGATGCAGGCTCAACCCACCAGCCGTGCTCAATACCTGTGTGATAGCCGGCAAGTAGAGTGTTTCCTAAGAAGCATATCCCTAGGAAAGTAAGAATGCGTTGGGCGCTTCTGTCGTTTTTGGAGCAAAACAGAAACAAGCTGCCAACAGCAACCAACGTAATAATAAATGGAATGCGCTGATAGGTACACAAAGGGCACGGCTGCAGATTGCCGAGATATTGCCAGCCCAAGGCAAATATCATGCTAAGCATACTGAGTATACCAAGCAGTGCGAGTGTCATATATTGTGGCCGTTGAATCATCATGGCGTTAGTGTGACAAGTCTTTAGAGGAATTTCAATAGGGCGAAAGCACCAAATAGCAAAATACAAAAAAGGATTGCAAGCAGCGGAAGATTTTTTTCAATGAAATGTTTGATTGGTTCGCCAAAATACCAGAGTAATCCAGCAACTGTATAGAATCGAAGCCCCCTTGAAAGGATTGAGGCAATAATAAAGGTTAAAAGATTTAATTCTGTAACACCGCTGCTGATTGTAATCAGTTTATAGGGAAATGGGGTAAGGCCGGCAGTGAAGACAATCCATGCCCCCCATTTATTATAGGCTGTTTTTACGTGTTCAAATTTTTCTTCAAGCCCATAAAACTCAAGGATGCTTTGGCCAAAACTATCGAATAGCAGTGATCCAATGGCATAACCCGCAATACCGCCAACAACAGACCAAAAAGTGCAAAGGGTTGCATACCAAAGTGCACGTTCACGTTTAGCCAAGCACATTGGGATAAGCAAGGTGTCTGGCGGGATAAGAAAGAAAGAGCTTTCAGTAAAAGCAACGGCAGACAATGCTTTGGGGGCATTTTTATGTCCCGCCCATTCCAGCGCAGATGTGTAAAACCGCCTAATCATTATCTCGAAGCGTTAGTAATTTTTGTTGTTTCAGTTGCTTCTCATGGGTCCACCAGGTTAGGGCAAAGAAAAAAGCCCCAAGAATTGCAGCAATAATAAAGAACCAAAAACCGCCATCCCATCCCCAGTTGTCAACAGTATAGCCGATGCCAACACCGCAGACAGCTGCGCCCATATAACCGAAAGTACCCGTCATGCCCGTTGCTGCACCAACCGCTTTTTTCGAAGCGTAATCTGCGGCGGCAACACCAACCAGAACTTGTGGTCCATAAACAAGGAAGCCAATACCAAATAAGGCCATCGCATCAAGTAGCTGGTTACCTGCAGGAATCTTCCAGAAGTAAAGTAGTACAAAAAGCAGTGCCAGCATGTAAAGAAATGAAACGGGTGCACGTCTGCCATGAAATACATGATCCGAGACCCAACCCGCAAAAATGCCGCCAAAAGCGCCGGCTATTTCAAAAGCTGCGGTTTGCCAGCCAGCCATTGCAAGGCTACTTCCTTTGACTTCTTTAAGGAAGGTTGGCGCCCAGTCGAAGACACCAATGCGAACGACATAAAGAAAGAAATTACCGATGCAAACGTACCAAAGTAGTTTGTTATAAAGGAGTTTTTCAAAGAAGATCTCCTTAAATGTCAAGTTCCTGTCGTCATCGTCCTCAGTATTAAGACCATGCTTGGGTTTTTTATGACCTTTATAAACTTCAGGGCTTGGAAGGCCTAAGCTATGCGGTGTATCACGAAGCCGGTTAAATAGAAAAAGCGAGATCCCAGCGGCAATAACTGCAGGGATGTAGAAAGCTTCACGCCAGCCATAGTTTTCAATTAGATATCCTGCAAGAATTAGAATGAATGCACCACCGATCTGGTGAGAGCAATTCCAAATTCCCCATTTGGTTCCCAGTTCTTTTGGTGTGTACCAGTGGGTTAAAAGCCTGGCGCACGGCGGCCAACCCATGGATTGAAACCATGCATTCATGGTATAAAAAATACCAAAAAAGAGCAGTCCAGAGCTGAGGCCAATCAGGATACTACAGATTGCTGCGCACAAAAGACCGGTTGCCATGAAATAGCGGGCATTTGCTTTATCGCTGAGGAAGCCGTTTAAAGTCTTACCAACACCGTAGACAATGGAGAAAATTGTTAGAATTAGGCCAAGCTGCGTTTTCGTGTAACCAAACTCGTCCTGCAGGGC
>CAYGJW010000127.1:0-4703 GCA_964350415.1 uncultured Alphaproteobacteria bacterium | reverse complement strand
GCATTAACCAGTCCTGAGCACCCATCGCTTTCCCGGCTTTTAACGCAATTCACGTGCGCTTCAGGGTTTGCGGCATAGGTCACAAGCGAGATCTCATAAAGATCCAGATCTGTGATCACCCGAACGTTACGTTTTTTATCAACATGGCTTTGGGCCACCCTGAAACCAATTGACAGACCATCGACCGCACCGCTTTTTAAAAGCGCGTGGGCTTCCTTGCCTTTTTGAACATCCAGCAACAGCCTTCCGCTCACTTTTAATCCAACGCTGTCCTCTTCAATCGATTCCCACACGCCAATGGGCTCCACCACATTGTGTTGCCACAACATTTTGGGGAGCTTATCTTTCGACTGCCATTCTTGGAGTGTGCGTTTAAAGGCGTTCTTCTCAATCACTTCTTTATGATGATCGATGCTTCCAAATGTACTGGCGTACCCGGAAATCGTACCTTCTGTATCGATTGTTTTTAAACGCAGAGGAACAGCGAATCGCTTTTGATTCACTGCTTTCATTTTCTACCTTACTTGGATAACAACTGCAGGTGACATTTATTGTTCACCTATCCTTATTGTAATAATAATTAAACCATATTTTGTTAAGTTTGTAAAGGCGATCTGTATCCGCAATGCATATTTTTTCCACTACACATAACTTTTCAGGGCCTTCCATACTCAAAAATGAAGCTTTTGAGATGTCTGCTAACTAACGACACTCTTCTCTACTTAAAGCAATTATATGAGGCGAATGCGAGGCAACTTTAGTTTTTGAAATTTTAGCGTACTTTAGTACGTGAATTCTCGAAAACTGAAGTTAACACAGCAGACGTCCATAGAATTGCTTTAGAGACGAAGTCACTCAAAGGATTCACTTTTAGTAATGGATTAGGCTGATGATTACAACCAAAGAAAAATCAAAAATGAAGCTTTTGTGATGAATTCTAGGCAACGACACTCTTTCCTAATTAAAGCAATTAAATTTCGAGGGGTTAAGCGTACCTTAAGTACGTTACACACCTTAGTAGTCTAAAATAGATAATTTCGGAATGAGTTCTAGGCAAACCTCGATCGGGCGAACCTCTTGTTCGTCTGAGAGGTTTAACGACGAAATCAACCGAAAGAACTATTTTAAAGGGGAGTAGCCGACGATCGCCCTCTTCTCATCCGTCGTCAGAAAATCCGCCCCCCCAATACGGTCCCAAACCCGTTGCCTGCGGAGTGCAAGGGCCGGCACTTGATCAAGATCAAAGGTTAATTTCAAATCCTCGCCGAAGCTTGGCACCAACCAATTATTCAGGGCATCACAGACGCGGTCCAGGGTTGGGATGATGGTTTGCTCCCACAGAGCCAGGCGCGCTTCTGCCATGTTTGAATAGGTTGCATCGCCGGGTATGCCCACCAGGACTGGCGGGACACCAAACGCTTGGGCGATATCACGGGCGGAAGTATTCTTTCCTTCGATAAAGTCCATGTCACGGGGGCGTAGTCCCATTTCAGTCCATGCAAAATCACCTTCTAGAACCATGACTTTTCCAGCATTATCTGTCCCAGTATAACTGGCTTCCACTTGTGCCTTCAGCAATTCCCGCTGTTCATCACTCAGGGTTTCATGCGCTTCATTGGGCTTATAAATTAGTGCCCCAACTGGACGCGCGCCATTTTGCAGCAAGGCCTGGTTATGGGCGCCGGCTGCATTATGCTGATCGATGGAAAAAGCAGCAGCTTCGATAGGCGACATGCCATACCAATCATTCAATGGGTTGAAATTTTTCATGTGCAGAATATCCGACTGCCCTGACAAACCGTCCACACGAAACTGAGTGGTACTTCCGTTAACGCTGTAGGTATAACCGGATGGAATACCAGAGGCCCCAGGCACCACTTTCATGCGATCTGGCCGCAGCACATGTAGCTCACAGGGCGGCTTGCCTTCTTCAGATTTTACCGCTTCCACATAGCTATTTCCTGCAATCATCATGTAAGCCACGATCGACTCCATGAAAGAGGACCCAGTCTGATTGGGATTTGGGCGCTTTAAGATCTCCAGCAAGGGATGTACTTCCAAAGAATGCTGGTCCTGCCCCTGTCTTTTATACAGCTTTAACGGCACCATAGCTGCGCCGCGGCTAATCTCGTTAACAGATCTGTGTACGATGACATTTTGCTGGTAGCCCTCTTCTGCAAATTTGTCGTAACACCTAGGCGTCCATTGCGGTTGCCCCAGGCCTGATAGCGCCACAATGGGCCCGGTTTTGCTGGCTTTCACCTGCAGACTGGGTCCAGACTTACCTGTCTTTTTATTTTTGAATTTTAATAATTTTTCTAACATTTTCCCTCACTTGTTAATCGATAACCAAAGCAAATTAGCAAATACTAAGATGCTCTTTAGGCAAAGCGAAACCCTTGTCCCGCAGCTTCCGCTTGCTACTCATTATGAGCTCATTCCATGAGATGAGTGCGAGGCAACTTTGGTTTGAGAAATTTTAGCGTACCCCATTTATTTATAGTTAGTTGTACGTGAATTCTCGAGAACTGAAGTTAACACTGCAATCGTCCCCAAAGCAAAAATAGAAAATATTGAGATGAGTTTTAGGCAAAGTGAAATTGAGTCCCGCAGCGTACCTAAGGGTACGTGAGGACACGAGATAAGCTTGTAACAAAAAATCACTCAATATTTTCTATTTTTAAAGGTTCCAAACTTTAAAGGGTGACCTCTTCACCTCCCCCAACTCCGCCAAAGCCCAAACCAGAGCATCCAGCCTATCCGGGGACTTTAAAGTCGTCTGGGTGTATCCAACCATTTGCTCTTCTAGTGTCAGAAATGGCTTGATGTGAAACACTTTTCCTTGCTCATACAGGGCTGAGATTGGCTCGGCCCGCAGGCGTTTACCGCGATTGGCCCGGACACTTTTATAGGATACACTTGGATCTTCCGTCCTCAGCAGCGTTTCAACAAGATCGCCGCCTTGGTTGGTTTCGGCGACAACACGGTCAGCGCCATATTTGTGATATATCCTGACGACGTCCTTTGCCCATTTGTGCGGGGACTTTTTACAGCTTGCATCCTCCAAGATGTAATACTTGCCATCTTCGCCTTTTGCCGCGACGATAATACCGGTTTCATCGGATGTTTTATTCGATGTTACAGCTGGGTCGACAGCTACAATAATGCGTGTATAATTTGGTGCTTTGTGACGCATGCGTGCGCTTTCCAGCATTTGATAGCTCCACAAGCTACCTTCGTCATCGGTCAGAATTTGGGCATACAGTTCCTGGCGTCCCAGCATGGTTCCTTCGTAACGGGACTTGATCTCATCCAAAAAGTGAGGCGACAAATTGTCCGCATTATCAAAGGTCGTACCGTGCGTTACATGGGTTGTCTTATGTGCTGCCAGGTCCCGGACTAACTTGGTATTTTTTGGCGTTGTTGTGACACACGCTTGCGGCTTATCCCCCAATCGCAGACAAAACATCAGCATATCCCAAGCTTGCGGGTAACGCCAAGCGGCCAGCTCATCACACCAGACAGCATGGAATTGATGTCCGCGCAGCCGGTCGGGCTCATCCGCACTGAATGCCGTTGCTATGCAGCCGTTGGGCCAGACCAGCCTTCGGCGTGTCGATTCCCATTTAGGCTGATGTAATTCCGGCGAGATATTCAGGATACCGCTTTCGCCTTCAATCATCACATCCCGTACATCAGAAAACGTTGGCCCTACCAGGCCAATGCGCAGGGGATCGTGACCGGGCTCCGGGCTTGAGTGCGCCTCAACCATACTCCTGACCCACTCACTGCCTGACCGTGTTTTGCCGAAACCACGCCCGCCTAAAATCATCCAAGTGCGCCAATCGCCTTTTGGCGGCAGTTGATTCTCGCGTGCCCAAAAGCCCCAGTCATACATCAGCGCTTGGACTTCATCGGGGCCCAGGCCTTGGATAAAAGCCTCAATCTTCTGACTTCCTACATTCGGTGCTTGTTCATTCATAATTTGCCTATAGCATCAGGCGTTTTGGATGCCCCATTCATGATCGCTTTAAATTTCTTAAGCAGCTTTTGTTTATCGGCGGGGTTTACTTTCTCTTGTACCGTCCTACCTTGCATGCTTGTGCCTTGTTCTAAGAACTTCAGCATCGTCAAAGCGGCTTTCAGGCGCTGTTCTAGGTTTGGCTTATTTGGACTCTGGTTTAATTCCTTAAGGACTGATTCGTCACCGCGAATCAACTTCCTCAAGAAGGTCAAGGCATCATGAAGAGCCTTGGGGACAAGCTCGTCCACAGGGAGTAATTTGGGCATAATTCTTTCTTCAGGGTTATTTATTGCGGATTCGTTTTGTTGTATTTAAACGTAAATACAAGAACTTCACTTACTGTACATAAAATCTAATTGTAAACACAGTATAGGCATATTTTGTTAAATTTGTTAAGGGCTTGTGTATCCAAGGTGTGAGAAAAACATGACAAATTCTTTAGAAACAATGTTTTGAGAGAGCTATCCATGTTTTTCCACAAAGAAATCCACAGGCGATCATACCACCGTGTAGGACAAAATAAAAAATATTAACTTAAGATAATGCTTTAAATTACAGGGTTTTTGAACTGGACTAAAAAAAACGAATGCGTAACTTATCTATTCTTTCTTTTAAAAAATTCATTTCTCCACAATGTTATCCACAAGTTATACCCGATAAACAGTGGGACGATCTTATG
>CAYGJW010000126.1:0-4716 GCA_964350415.1 uncultured Alphaproteobacteria bacterium | reverse complement strand
ATGGCAATCTATACACTTATACAAAAACCTGCAAAAGAACCTGTGTCCTTAGAATTGCTAAAGGACTTTCTGAAGATTGATCCAGATGAGCAAGACCATGACCAAAGCTTGCTGGGCGCAATCCAAACAGCACGTACAATGGTTGAGAAATATACATCCCGGGCATTGATTGCACAAAAGTGGCAGTTGAAATTCGAAAGACCTGTACGGCAAAAACAATCCCATTGGTGGTATCAAAACAAAGGTTTTTCATCAATAGGGGCGCCGCAGGTTTTATTAAAGCTTCCTTTTTGCCCTTTTATGTCCATTGAAAAAGTGGTCTCAAAAGGTGATAGGCGAGGCGATCGCATTTTTGATACAACCCATTATGAAATAAAAGAATTTGCAGGAACGCATGCCTTGGCGCTTCGGTCCGATTGCGCATTTATACAAGATGAAACCCTGGTCGTGGACGCAATATTTGGATACGGCAATGATGCGGATGATGTACCGATGTTGCTGCGCCAATGCATCCTGAGGCTTGCCGGGTATCTGTTTGATTATCGGGGGGTAAATCCCGGTCACAAAGCCACTGCTGAAATCTTAGCAATGGTATCAGGATATAAGGTGATCAAGCTATGAAATCTGTACCAGACATTGGAAAATTTAAACATCGGGTGATTTTCTCAGTTATCGAAAAAAACTGTGATGTGGGCGGCGGTAGAGAAGAAAAAAGCGTGCCCATGAAAACCGTATGGGCCTATGTCTGCCACAAAAAAGAGCAAATGCTGACAGCCCATGCACAAAAGAGAACGCGGGGATATTACCAGATTGTAACCCGTTACCAGTCGGCGCTTTTAAAGGCTGGGAAAGTGGAATATCGCGGACAGGTTTTGCGTATTTTCTCGGTCTTTAACCTGAATGAAGAAAACAGGTTTTTATGTTTTGAATGTGAAGCGGAGGAGAAAACAAATGTATAAAATGAGCGACCAAATTTCAGAGGATACTTTGCAAGCCCTTGATGATGTTATGGACGAGCAATTCGAACACTATATTGATTGCGTTGACCAAGCGTTTAATGCGCAAAAAGCAACAGCGAAGGCTTATAAAACAAACCATAGATCAGGGGATCGGGTCCAGTCTGTTTGGACAGTGGAGGGTGATTGCCTTAAAGATGTAGAGCTGGGTAGTGTTGACACAGCGGGTAACGGTTTTTTAGAGCATTCATTTCACCAAACAAAAGAAAAAATGCTGAAAAAAATGCAAACATCCGCCAAACAAAGTATTGCAAAATCATTGGTTAAAAATATGAGAAAATGCAATGGCTAAAGGCGGAACCTGGGCACTGCAATCAGCAGTATACGAACGATTGAAAGCCAATGCAGATCTGGGCGGTATTATCGGTGAGCGTCTTTATGATATGGCGGCGCAAGGTGCACGCTTTCCGTACGCGACGCTGGGTGAATTTCGCTCAGAACCATGGGGAAGCAAAACCTCAACCGGTGAGAGTATTACGTTCAGGGTCCATGTGTGGTCGCAATACAGCGGCCAAAGACAGGCCCATGAAACGCTTGAGATTATCAGGGACAGTTTAATGAAAACGGCTTTGGTGGTTGAAGGCTTCGATGTTATTCGATTGCAGCACATATCGTCGGAAACAATGATCGAGCGTGACGCATGGACCATCCACGGAATTGGCCGTTACAAAGCGGTGTTATTTAAAAGATAAAGGATAAACAAATGACTGCACAAGCAGGGACAGATTTTTTACTAAAGCTGGGGAATTCAAATGCAGAAGCTGTGAGTGTCGCAGGGCTTCGCGCAACGCAAATGCGTTTGAACAACGAGCTAATTGATGCCACCCATAAGGGGAGCGAAGGGCGTCGCGAATTATTATCGAAAGCGGGTATCCAGCACTTATCCATCAGTGCATCTGGGATATTCTTGAATTCTGACGTCGAAGAAAGCATACGGAACATTGCTTTTGAACGTGACATTGCAGAATTTAGCCTGTTTTTCCCAAATAAGGATGTGATTAACGGTAAGTTTTATATCACCCATTATGAAAGGGCCGGCGATTACAACGGGGAAGAAACCTATTCACTCAGCTTAGAAAGCAGCGGCAAGCTGGCTTGTACGAAAGCTGAGGTGTGAAATGGCGAATAAATGGCGCGGTGAAATCAAGGCAAAAGTGGCAGGTAAAGTTCATAAGCTAAAACTGAGATTCCAAGAAATCGTTGAGATTGAAGCCCAGTTAGGCAAAGGTATCTTTGAAATTGCTAAACAATTTGCCGACGGACAATATTCTGCCAAAGCTGTCGTTACGTTGCTGGCTTATGGTTTGCAAGGCGCAGGTCACTTGGTTGACGAGGCAGAGCTTGGGGATAAAGTGATCAACAATGGCTTGGCGGAGCATGTATCCATATGCGTGGAGCTGCTGAGTAAAACCTTGTCACCGTTGGAAAGTGAAGATGCATAGTATGCAAACAGAGCCAACCTTACCATGGAAAGCCATGCAGCGGCTTGCATATGGCGTTTTAAAGCTGTCCCCAGATAGCTTTTGGGCAATGACATATCCAGAGTTTGTGAGCTTGTTAGAGGGAGCTCAAGGTTTTGTGAGTGAAGGCACTGGGCAAATGACGTGTACAAGAGAGAAGTTGGAGAACCTGCTGAGGGAATTTCCCGATAAAAAGGCTTGATCTTCAATAGTAGAAAAGCCCAGAATGGTCACATGACGCGATAAACAGGAATACCCAGTGGTAGCACTTCAGCAAAAATATAAACAGTGGCTTATAGCGCATCCAAAGTGGGGGCGCGTTTTTAAGTATTCGTTTGTGTTTTTTTTGTTGAAGGGATTGGTCTATGTTGCCATTGCACTTTATGCAATAAGCTATGTTTAAAAGCACTGTTTTTAATGATTTCAGCACAACTTATTTCCCAATTTTAAGAGAATTTTATGAGCGACATCTTACTGGACAAACTAACCGTACAAGTTGATGCGGATATCAAGCCGCTGCGCAAAGAAATGCAGCGCGCGGAAAAGATTACAGAAAAAAGCCAAAAGCGCATGGAAACCATTCTAACGCGAAGTAACCGACTTGGAACAGGGCGCCTGGGACAGCAGGTGGCAAACTTCCAGCAACAGAATTATGGCCTGATGGACACGGTTCAAGGTATGGCGCAATCAACAGAGCGCGGTATCACAAGGTCGATCTTAAAGCAGGCGGTAATGTCGCCATTATCGGGTGAGTTATCGGGGCTGAGTGGTTCTGTGAGCTCAGGGTTTATGCGTAGCAGTATGGATAAAATCATGGGCGGCATCTTTGGCCGTGCCACCGGCGGAACCGTTGCGCGTAATAGCCCTTATATGGTGGGGGAGCGTGGTCCAGAACTTTTCGTGCCGCAAACCGCAGGACGGATTGAGCCGCATGGTGCACGGGCAGGCGAGCAAGGCGGCGCCAGACAGCAGCCGCCTGTCACCATTAATATGACAGTGCAAACCCCAAACCCTGATGCCTTCCGTTACAGCCAGTCGCAAATAATGACCTCTGCAGCAATGGCTGCCGATAGAACGCTTAGGAACCGCTAAAATGGCGCAATTTATAGATCATTTATTTCCAGAAGATATCAGCTTCGGGTCCACCGGCGGGCCCGAGTTTATGACCGATGTTATTCAAACTACAGCAGGGTTCGAACAACGCAACCAAAAGCGCGCCCGGGCTCGTATGCGCTTTAATATCGGTTACGGTATCAGAACTCAGGAACAGTTAGAGCACGTAAGAAATCTGCACTATATTGCTCGGGGACGCGCAGCCGCATTTAGGTTTTGCGACCCCCTAGATCATCAAGCGCACAATACCTTAATCGGAATCAGCGATGGAAAAACCAAAGCATATCCGCTTTTAAAACAGTATAGCGCAGGCGAAGCCACCTATGAACGGCGCATCTATAAACCTAGACGGGATACATTAATGCTGTATGTTAATGGTAAGTTGCAAGAAGAGGGGCCCAAAAGCTATACCTTGTCAGATGATGGGATCATCACCTTTAAAAAAGCCCCCAAAAAAGGCCACCCCATCATTGCAGATTTTACATTCGATATTCCCGTACGCTTCGATAGTGATTATTTGCCCATTAAGTTGGATAGTGAGAATGTTATGTCTGTGGCTATCGACATACAGCTTATCGAGACCTTCTTGTAAAGTGATTCCTTTGAGTGATTTTGTCGTTAAAGTTTATTTCGTTTCCTCACGTACCAAGCGTACGCTGCGGGACTCAATTTCACTTTGCCTAAAACTCATCTCAAAAGAATCACTTTACAGCTTGTTTGGTTTAGGTTTTATGGACGATTGCTGTGTTAATTGTATCTCTCACGGAAGCACGTACCAGGAGTACGCTTAACCCCTCGAGATACAATTGCCTCGCACGCGCCTCATATAATGGATTTTATTGATCTGTGCCTCATGTACCAAAAGTACGCTGCGGGACGAGGGTTTCACTTTGCCTAAAGATCATCTCAAAAGAATCACTTGATATTATTTTGCTCCATTTCTGCGTTAAGCAGTGAAGAGATACCAAGGATATTTAAATGAAAAAGATAAGTAAGCAATTACAGGATCATTTGGATTCTGAGGTGCATACGCTTGCAACCTGCTGGTGTGTCACGCGTACAGACGGTGTAGAATTCGGATTTACCGATTGCGATCAGGATCTAGATATTGGGGATATAACCTATCG
>CAYGJW010000125.1:0-4719 GCA_964350415.1 uncultured Alphaproteobacteria bacterium | reverse complement strand
TTCATACTAGCATTAAAACCCTTTTTAGATGTTTATGCTAGTCTAGACCCTAAAATTATACGGAATATTCAAAACCCTCCACTTTATTCCCCACAAGCTTAGCCTTCTCAAATTATTTTACAAAGCTTCATTTTTACACGGAAAATACAGCATCTATACAAATACTGCTTTCCCCAACTATTCCAAAGGTTATCAGCTATTCCGCCCGCTTGGTTGTGCGGTTCCCTCGCAGCATTTTTATATGCTCCCATAAGTAAATTGCTATAACTTAGGATAATTCACTCCTGAACCGTCGCGGTATAACAAACACAATTGAAAAATAAAAACATGAATGAAAGAATAGACTTATCCCATTTAACACTTAACACAGTAGCACAAGAACAAATAACCGAATGCGTTGATTTACTAAACAATATTTTTTCTGAAAGCCTGCTTGGTGTGTATTTATACGGATCATCCATATTGGGTGGGCTTCAAAAATATAGCGATATCGACTTATTTGTTATTGCTAACAGAGCAACAACGGCCGCAGAAAAAGCTCATATTGTTGCCTCCTTACTTAAAATTTCTGGCATTTATATGAAAGGCAAAAAGCGCCCCATCGAAATGACGATCGTTGAAAAGTCTGAGGTTAACCCCTGGCGTTACCCTCCTAAATTTAATTTTCAGTATGGTGAATGGTTACGGGAAGAATTTGAGCAAGGCAATATAGAGCCATGGACAAGCAAAGAAATGCCAGACCTGGCAATCCTTATACCCCAAATTCAGCTCGCTTCTCATACGTTAGTTGGCGACAATCCAAAACGATTACTTTGCCAAACTCCTTACAAAGATTTTATCACTGCAACTGCTGATGCACTACCCAGTTTAATGTCAGAAATTGAAAGTGATACCCGCAATGTTTTACTAACCCTGGCAAGAATCTGGTGCACTGTAACAACGGACACAATTCGCTCTAAACCCGCAGCTGCAGACTGGGCCATTAATCGCCTACCTGAAGAATTTATCCCTGTTATGGAACGCGCTAAAGCTATTTGCAGAGGTGATGATGAAGAATACTGGGATGACATCAAAGAACTTATCAAAGCTTGCGCTAATTTTATGCTAAACGAAGCAAGTAATCAGATTAATGAAGTTATGAGTTCTAACAATCTTAATCGATCGATTCAATTGCATTCCCATTAGAATCTCAAAAAATGGGAAGATTTTGGAATCAGTACAAGGCAAGCGAAGCCGGCTGAACCAAAAGTACAAAAAGACATTATATGAAGCGAGTGCGAGGCAATTGTAATTCGAGGGGTTAAGCGTACTTTAGTACGTGCTTCCTTGAGGAATACAATTAACACTGCAATCGTCCATAGAATGGCTTTTTAAAGACAGGTATCGGATGGAAGCGAGTGATCTGTATCCACCCTCAAATAATCATGCTCGATATTAACAGTTGAACGCTTACCGACGCAGTTATAGCGTTCATTGAGCCATTGCTCTGCATGATTGCGGCCACGATCTCGCAGTTTTGTTAGAAATCGCCATGAGGAATTCAGCTTACTGGCGACATTCAATTTACTCATGGATTCATCGGTTCTGATGGCGTGTAAGTTAATGCTTTTAAAACGTTCCGCGTATTCTTCTTTTAACCACTCTTGTTGAACAAGCTCTTGCACAAAGGCAATGGAGCGTAGTTCTTTGATCAATGACGAATTAAAGGTAATTTCGTTAATTCTATTCATAATGCCGTGGGCGGTCTTTGGTAAAAGCTCACGCTTGATTGGATTCACATGAACGATCAGGATATCTGGCGATTCCGTGCGGTGATACAGCGGCTTTAACAATGGATTCCCCATGTATCCGCCGTCCCAATAATACTCCCCTTCGATTCGAACCGCCTGAAAAATATAAGGCAAACAGCCCGATGCCATTAAAACATCCACTTCCATTTCATCAATGGTAAATACTTTTGCGATACCCGTTTTAACGTGGGTTGCACTAATGAAAAGCTTCATTTTATCGCAATTTTTAAGCGCGTCAAAATCAATGCACTCAAGCAATATTTCTTTTAAAGGATTGAAATTCTTAGGATTAAACTCATAAGGGGAAAACAAGCGTGTCATAGCCCTGAAGGTCCAATAGGATAACGGCACATCCCTGTCTGCCATTAAACCTAAACGCTCCAAAGGATTTAGCCGAACTGGGCTAAAAAATTTACCTTCTTCACTGACACGGCGCCAAAAATGATCTAGGGCTTCGCGGGCGCCATCAGGGCCGCCGTTCATCATACCATAAGCACAGACTGCTGCATTCATGGATCCTGCGCTGGTCGCGGAAATAGCCTCGATCTTAAGACGACCGTCCTCTAGTAGTTTATCCAGTACGCCCCAAGTGAAGGCCCCGTGGGACCCACCACCTTGCAGTGCTAAGCTGAGTGTTTTTTGAGTCGTCATAATAAAGACCTGCCCTAATGAGCTGTCCATCCCCCGTCAATTGGTAGTGCAGCCCCTGTAATCGATGCAGCACTGTCACTACAAAGGAACTTAACCAGGCCGCTAATTTCTGAAACCTTTACAAAGCTCTTCGTTGGCTGCTCGCCCAGCATGACGTCCCTGATCACTTCTTCTTCGGTGATGCCACGTGCTACTGCTGTATCCTTGATTTGCCCTTCAACAAGCGGGGTTTTAACATACCCGGGACAAATTGCATTACAGGTAATATTTTGCTCTGCAACTTCCATGGCAATGGTTTTGGTCAGACCTAAAAGCCCGTGCTTTGCAGCGACATAAGCCGACTTAAAGGGCGAGGCCACCAACGCATGGGCAGAGGCAACATTCACAATACGGCCCCAGCCGCGCTGGCGCATCATTGGAACCATCAGGCGAGACAAATGGAACGCAGCCGATAAATTCACAGCCATGATCAGATCCCACTTTTCTGGGGGAAAGTCTTCAATCGGGCACACATGCTGAACACCAGCGTTATTCACCAAAATATCAATGCCTTCAAAGTGCTCTTCAATATGATCAACAAGTCCTTCAATAGCACTTGGATCGCTTAGGTTTGCATCAGAGTAAATCACTTTGACGTTATGAGCATCTTCAATTTCCTCACACAAAACCTCAATATCTTCAAAATGACCGAAACCATTCAAGCAGATATTACAGCCTTCAGCAGCCAATTCGCGTGCGATCTCAAGACCGATACCACTGGTTGAGCCTGTAATAACGGCTGATTTTCCTTTAAGCATCTTAATTTTCTCCTTCTAACTTAACAACTGTGGGTTTCCCCTGCTGGCGTGCCACCTTTAAGGCTGCCGTATACCAATCCAGTTGATTCATAAAGTTTGTGGCCCTGGTTTCAAAGCCTTTGTCTTCCGTCGTCCCGTGTTCATCAAGTATGTCTTGGATTTTTCCAACACCCAAGATTCTTGGGATGGTAATCATGTTAATATCACCCAACATAATGCGCATCAAAGCAGCGGCCCGTAAGCCGGCGAGCGCGCCAACAGAATACGCTACAACCCCAACAGGCTTGTGTGCATACGGCGCTAGAAAAAAATCGATCATGTTGGTTAGGCCCGGCTGGATAAAGTGATTATACTCACCGCCCACCGTTACGAATGCGTCGCTTCGGGCGAGAATCTCTTGCAAGTCATCCAGTTTTTTAAGGAGCTCAGGGTGCTTGCCCTCCCCCTTAATCTGCGGATAATTTCCAGGTAACATTGGCAAGCCAAGCTTCATTGCATCGGCGACATTTACCTTATGACCCCTGGATTCCAAAGCCTCTTTAAGGTAATAAACGGCCCGAATTCCCAAACGATCATCTCGGTAAGATCCATACATGATCGTATATTCAGACATAGCAGACACATCCAGTATTAAGTATTTCCTAATTAATACTTTATCCGAATCTGCGTAAGAAGCGTACTATCTTTTTTACTTTAGGTGAAAACAACTTCGGCGTATAAAAACTACCTGCCGCACGTTTGCTAATTTCACTGTAGGTTGGGTACGGGACAATCATTTGTGCAATATCCCCAATTTTCAATTTCTTGGTCATGGCCAGCACCCATAGGCTAATCATCTCCCCAGCAAATGGCCCAACGATGGTGACGCCTTGAATATTACCGCCCGGACATGCCAACACCTTAATAAAGCCACTTGTCTTATGTTCAGCCGTAGCGCGATCATTTTCATTGAATGCCCAGCGCAGGACATTAAATTTCTTACCTTCTTTGCGTAAGATGGCTTCCGTTGCCCCAACTTGGGCGAGCTCAGGATCCGTATAAGTCACCCAAGGAACCACACGATAATCCACCTTGGCAGGCATCTTAAATAAGATATTTTTCAGGACAATGCCTGCGTGATAAGACGCCATATGCGTAAATTGGTAAGGACCGACAACATCGCCCATCGCATAAATCTTTTTATTCGATGTTCGAAGCTTTTTACTGACCTCAATCCCTGTGCGGCCATACTTAACACCGGCTTCGTCCAACCCCAGGCCTTCCAGGTTGGGTTTGCGGCCTGTTGCGACCAGCAACTGCGACCCGGCAACCTCAAAAGTTTTACCGTCTTTTTCTGCGGTCAAAACAATGCCCTGACCGTCTGCGCCTTTACGCACTGAAACCGCCTTACTTTGTTCATGCAAGGTAACGCCTTGTTCCAGCAGTTTCTGGCGCACAACATCTGCCGCTTCTTCATCATCCCGGGGCAAGATACTCATAAA
>CAYGJW010000124.1:0-4837 GCA_964350415.1 uncultured Alphaproteobacteria bacterium | reverse complement strand
CCTGATAGCAGACCTCAAAAAACTGCTCAAAGAATCTTATTAGGTGTCAGCCCCTTTTTCTTTTTTTCATTGTTTTTATCTTTGTGATTGTTTGGTCCATTATGGTGCTATAATTACAGGGATCAAATAAAAAGTCAACGTGACAAATGATTTAGATGGGATAGTCTCGGTAAATACATAGGTTGTTGGCTTTAAAATAGTCTGAGTGATTGTAGTAATCTTAAAATCATTGTTCTTTGGGTGTTTAAAACTTTGAACAATTTTGAGATTTAATAACAATTTTTTCAAATGTTTAATAGAATGGAAAAGTAATTAGTTTTATAGGTCAATAAAAAGTAGTTTTGTTCTAAATAAAGTGCATAATAATCACTTTAGTCTGCACTTATTTTTTCAAAAAAAGTCAGATAAGGGGTGCCTTTATAAGGCTCTAGTTTTTAAGGGTTTTTCTTGTAGGTATTCATGAGAAAGCCGGACGTAGTTATTTGCGGATACAATGAGGTGAGCTTTTTCCTTGTCTGTCATAGGGCGCATAAATTTCGCTGGATTTCCAGCCCAGATCTCGCCTTTTTTAACGCGTTTTCCTGGGGTAACCAAGGCGCCTGCGGCGACCATGGCGCCGGATTCAATCACGGCACCATCCATAATGCACGCGGCCATGCCAATGAAGCATTCATCTTCTAAGGTGCAACCATGCAAGATGACGCTGTGGCCGATGGTAACGCGGGAACCAATATGCGTCGGCTGCGTTACGCGCGTTACATGAACCATGGTGTGGTCTTGGATATTGGTGTCCTCGCCAATGCGAATATAGTTCACGTCACCTCGGACAGTTACCCCAAACCATAAACTAGAGTTTTTGCCGATATGAACATCGCCAATGACCCGCGCGGTGGGGGCGATAAAGACGGACTCGCCGATGGTTGGCAGGATACCCTTATAGGGAAGTAGTATTTCATTCATAATGATCTCCTGTCATTAATCTACAGCAAAATTTTGTTATATGATAATCAGTTCTAGGCAAGTTTCGATAGGTGAATACAAGGCAACGGTATTCCAAAGGGTTACCCTGGGGCGTAGCTTTTGACGAGACTGCCCGCGACCATATACCAGCCGTCCACCAGTACAAAGAAGATCAATTTAAATGGTAGCGAGATAATTACCGGTGGTAGCATCATCATACCCATGGACATCAGGATAGAGGCGACCAGCATATCAATCACCAGGAAGGGGATGAACAGCAAGAAGCCGATTTCAAAGGCCCGTTTAAGCTCGCTGATCATAAAGCTGGGGATCAGGACGCGAAGCGGGGTTTCCTCAGCTTTTTCAACCGGGTCGATTTTGGCCACATCCATAAACAGCTGAATATCGCGGGGGCGCGTTTGTCCGATCATAAACTTTCGAAAAGGCATGGCAACTTTGTCGAAGGCTTGTTCCTCTGTAATGGTTTCGTCGATCAGGGGTTTGATGCCGTCTTGGTAGGCGGTCTCGAAAGTTGGTCCCATGATAAATAGGGTCAGAAACAATGCCAAACTGATGATAACAACGTTGGGCGGTGTTTGCTGGAGACCCAAGGCACTTCTCAGTAAGGACAGCACAACGACCAATCGCGAGAATGATGTTAGCATGACCAATGCACCGGGCGCTAAACTTAGAACAGAGATCAGGGCAGTAAGCTGGATGATACGCCCGGTTAATGAGCCACCACCATTGCCTAAATCAACATTAAGAGACTGGGCAACGGCCGGTAATGATGTGCCGATAACAAGGACGCCGAAAAGAATAATCAGGCGAAAAATTTTATGCATGGGGTGCAGTCCTTTTTGGCGTAATCTGAATTTTTGGATTGAGTGAGGGGGATTGCTTTTTAGGCGGATTTTTTTCATCTAAAGCATCTTTTTTTTCACTCAAAACTCCCTTTTTAGACCCTAAAACCACCTCGTTTTGCCCCAGCATAATTAAGTATTCGTCATCGTCCCATTTAATAAGCATCAATTGCCGTTTTGCGTCGATGGGGATGCGATCGCCGATTTGAACACGCTTTTTCAAGGTGTTTTTCTGCATGAATTTATTATTTTGTTGCAGGCGTTTTACCAGCCATCCAATGGCTCCAATAAGCGCTAGAACAAAAACAAAACCGGCAATAAATCTTGTATAATCAATGTTATCCACGTTTCCATCTCCCTGCAAAAGTTGTTTTTGAATTCTTTGGTTGAGACTGACTGTAAAGCTTTGAAACTTGTGCTGCCGGTGCCATTAAATCAGGCATGCGGGGCATGCTTTGTTGTAAGGCCTCCAATTGCTCTGCGACTTCTATAATGTTCTTGTGATCTTCGGGGGTTAGCGTTGCTGCATTTTGCTTGAAAGTGTTTATAAACTGCCGTATTTCAATCTCTAATAATGAGGTTGATTCAGCGATTTTTCCGTCATCAAAAAGCGCCTTGGCTTGGTTGATTGCGGCTTGTACCTTAAGGGTTTCGTCTCTCATTGCATGCCCTTTGAATGTTGTGTAAGTGACTGATTCTGTTCGTATAAGTATCTCAATATTTCAGCGACAGCGGTGAAAGCCTCAACGGGGATCATGTCCCCCACATCGATGGCTGACAGCACTTCAACCAAGTCTTGGTCTTTACGCACGTCGACGTCATTTGCCAGGGCGACCGCAAGGATGCGCTCAGCAATTTCGCCTTTTCCCATAGCAAGGACCTTAGGGGCTGCGTCGTTTTCCTGGTTAAACCCCAGTGCTATGGCTTTTTTAAGTGTTGTCGTCGTTTTTCTGCGCATCGTCCCATTTTTTATTTATTTCAATTTTTTAACAGCTTGTCTCAAACGCAAACATTTGGCAACATGAACTCAGCTCAAAAGGTAAAAAGGTATCCTAAGTATGGACTTATCAAACATCACACTTTTCAAAGCGCTGGGGCAGCGTATGAAATTCAATAGAGATCGAAATTTAGAAGTCACGCGTAACATACAAAACGCGGATACCCCACATTATGAGGCTCAAGAGCTTCAATATAAGAGTTTTCGGGCAGCGCTATCCACACACTCAACGCAGCTTTCGCGGACGAATGCAAATCATATTGCAGGAAAAACAACAACTTCCAATGCTTCGTTTAGAAGGCTAGCCGAGAAAAACCCGGTGGACAGAAAGCCGAACGGCAACACGGTGAACTTACAAAAAGAACATATGAGGCTTGCTGAAATCCAAGATAATGATGGCATGGTTACGCGTATTTTTAAGACAGCTCAGGATCTTGTATCTTCAGCATTAAAAAAGTAATAGGATGTTTTTATGAAAATAAAAATTAAATATGCACTGCTGTTTTTAATCAGTTTTACTGTTTTTGTTTCAGGTGTTCAAGCGGCAGAAACAGATAGTTTGAATGCGACCATGAAACTGATCGAGGATGGGTTTAGGGCGAACGATAAACGCATCGAAGTTAGTGTTGAAAATATTCAAAATCAGAACGTTACACCGACAAAACCTGGTGAGAAACCACCTGCCCGTAAGATGATTAGCTATAAAAGTGTTAAGGATAAAGAAACGGGTGTGAAAACAGTTCGGATTGGGCGTGTTTTTGGCTCCAGCGAAGCCCCTAATAAGGTGTATAAACCTAATCATCCTGCGGCAAATGAAGAGGGTTACGTCTTTCAAACTAAGATCGACCATCTGACAGAAGGTATGAACGTTAAAGAAGCAACGATTAACAACCAAGCTCTGATGAATGCCTTTGTTAACACACGTAAAATTACCAACAATCGTATTTCCTTAATTGGGCAATAGATAAATTAGAAGAAGGGGGCGTATATGACGGGGTCAGCTGATCTTCACAACCAAGTGCACTCGATAATAAGCAAAGTCACCCAAAGCATTGCTCCGCAAAAAGCCCCAACGGCAGATTCATTTGGGCAGGTTTTGCAAGGGGCAAAGCAGGGCTTTAAAAAGACTTGCTCAGAAGGCGAAAAAGCCATGTTGCAAGCGGCAGATGGTAAGGCAGGGCCTGAGACAGCGGTTAAAATCGCACATATGAAAACAATGGTTGAAACGATGACTGTGCTTGTTAAAGAGATACGTTCAGCACTTTCCTCTGTTTTGCAGACTCCTGTATAAAATTTAAGAAAGCGGATTTTAAGAAAATGGAAGCAAATGATGTCTTGCAGATTGGAAGTGAGGCAATCTTCGTCCTTTTGAAAGTTGGGGCGCCTGTTATGATGATCGGGTTGCTGACAGGGCTGTTAATTGCATTTATTCAAGCACTTACTCAAATTCAAGAGATGACTTTAGCATTCGTTCCCAAAATTTTAATGATGTTTGTCTCGCTGATTTTCCTTCTTCCTTATATGCTTTCAACCCTGATGACTTTTACGCATTCGATCTTTGATCGCATTGTTAGTCTTTAATTAAAGGGCCGAATAACGATGGAAGGTCTTGATTTTTCCAATGAAATATTCGCCTATTCTCTTGTGTTTGCACGGATAGGGACGGCCTTGATGTTCATGCCGACGTTCTCGGAAAAATTCTTTCATACGCGGGCAAGGCTGTTGCTTGCCTTAGCAATCTGCGTGTTGGTCACGCCCCTGCTTATGGATTCACTCCCAGTCCTTAAAAGTAGTCTGATTGAGAATGTTTTTTTGCTTATGGGAGAGGCCCTGATTGGCTTATTCTTTGGGCTTGTCGCAAAAATGATTTTTCTTACAGTGGAGCTTGCAGGGTCGATTATCTCGTTCCAAATCAGTTTATCAAATGCCTTTGCCTTTAATCCAAATATGGATAGTAGCTCATTGGTTGGTACGTTCTTTGGCTTTGTCGCGATTGCGCTGCTGTTTGTGCTTAATA
>CAYGJW010000123.1:0-4930 GCA_964350415.1 uncultured Alphaproteobacteria bacterium | reverse complement strand
CTTCGGGACCACCTTGCGCGGTCAAATTGCCATATACTTGGGCCAAACCTTTCGAATAAGCAACAATTTCTCCACCAGGCCCATTCGCAGTTGCATTGGCTTCTAAAATAACCTCAGGTTCTACAATTGTTTCATAACGGCTTATTGGCATATCGCCTTTACCGCCTTTACCGCCGCCAATAAGAATTGATCCACCACCTGCAGGGCCATTTGCTTTAAAGTTCGCCCCCTTACAGACTGTAATACTGTCTTGGCATGCAATAACAATGCTGCCGCCTTTAGCAGTTGGGTCGCTTGCTGAAACATCAATATTTTGTTTAGTTTTAAAAATACATTTCTTTGCCGAAGATGCTACCCTGTAATGCCCTTGCGGCAAATTCACAGCGCCATACATCCCAACAGAATACCCGCCTTGAAGCGAGACACTGCATGCATCGCCGCCGATAATTTGGCTTACCCCTTTGGTATTAAGCATTTTGGGAGCAATGACCTTTAAGCTGCTGCCTGCGGTCAGTTCAATTTTACCAAACAGGATAAAATCTTTTGGAACATGCAGCTCCACTTCACCCGAAATCTTTAATGTTCCATGAATTTTCACCTGATTTTTTTGAATCGTCAGCTTTATATCTTCCAAGGTTTCTTCTTGCGCCTTTTTAACGGTAAAGGTTGGGCGTGTTTCCTCCACAATCCCGAGGAGTTGGAACGGCATAAAAAGTGTAAAAAACAGGCCTAAAAGCCCGTATTTGAAAAATCCTTGATTTTCCAGTCTCATATTTAAATTTCCTTCTATTCTATAACCATGAATCATATGCTTTGGTGAATTATTAAATGATTAAAACTGAAATATATAGGGGATCTGTATCCAGATTATAAAATTTTTTCAAAATTACCTTTAGCCAACAAAAAACAACCGACTCATCTCTTTTCGATACAACTATACTGTCTATAGAATCTGGTAAAAATCACAGATATGCTGGGTTTTGAAAATATGCTTTTAAGACGTATGGTTAAATTCTTCCATCTTCGTGTATAATTTGCTAAAGATTGGGCACTAACACTAAGGCAACGAGCACTATTTATGTCTATGAAATCATACAAAGATACAGTCTTTCTTCCAAAAACCAGCTTTTCCATGCGGGCAGACCTTACCAATAAGGAACCCCGCATTATTGAAGAGTGGAGGAAACAGGACCTAGACAAAAAGCTGCAAAACCGCTTTAAGGATGCGCCGCGCTATACCCAGCATGACGGTCCTCCTTACGCCAACGGTCATTTGCACCTTGGCCATGCCCTTAATAAAATCCTTAAGGACGTTATCTTCCGCTCCCGTTCTATGATGGGCTACAACGTTCATTATATTCATGGTTGGGATTGCCACGGTTTGCCGATCGAATGGAAAATCGAAGAGTCTTACCTTAAGAAGAAAAAGAACAAGGATGAAGTGCCTGTTTTGGAATTCCGTCAAGAATGCCGCGAGTTTGCCCAGAAATGGGTCGATGTCCAAACAGCTGAACTGCAACGCCTTGGTGTAAGCGGTGATTGGGATAATTCATACCGCACCATGACTTTTGAGGCTGAAGCGCAAATCATCGACGAGATGAGCAAATTTTTACTGGATGGCAGCCTATATAAAGGCGCGAAGCCGGTCATGTGGTCTGTGGTTGAAAAAACTGCTTTGGCTGATGCCGAAGTTGAATATATGGATCATAAGTCTCCCAGTCTTTACATTGCCTTCCCTATTAAATCATCCGACAACGCTGATCTAACCGATGCACGCACTGTGATTTGGACAACCACGGCTTGGACGATTCCGTGCAACCGTGCCTTGGCCTACAACGCTGATATTAACTATACGTTGATTGAGGTGGATACCTTTAAAGAAGGCAGCACCCTACGCCCTGGTTTAAAGTTACTCGTGGCAGAGGATCTGCTGGAAGCCTTTACTGCGGACTCTGATGTTGAAAGTTACCACGTCTTAAAAACCCTTCCTGGCAGCAGCCTATCAGGTACCATTTGCCGTCACCCACTGAATGAAATTGGCTTTGATTATGACGTACCCATGCTCGCCGGTGACTTTGTCTCGACGGAGCAAGGAACCGGCCTGGTTCACATGGCCCCGTCCCACGGTGAAGACGATTTTTATCTGTGCCGCAAGCATGGCATTGACGCGATCCGTACCTTGGATGATGGCGGCGTTTATACGGACCTTATTCCTGTATTTAACGGCCAGCATATTTTCAAGATAACCAAGCCGGTTATCGAAGCGCTCAGTGATGCAGGAAACCTTGCTGGGGCCAAGGAAATCACCCACAGCTATCCGCATTCTTGGCGTTCACGCAAGCCGATTATTTTCCGGGTGGTGCCGCAATGGTTTATCAGCATGCAAACCACTGATTTGCGCAACAAGGCCTTAAAGGCGGTTGAGGATGTGCGCTGGATTCCGGAAGTTTCTAAGAACCGTATTCAGGCGATGGTTGGCAGCCGTCCGGATTGGAATATTTCCCGTCAGCGGGCTTGGGGTGTTCCCATCGCCATCTTTGCGCATAAGGACACTGAACAGCCCCTGCGTGATCCGAAAATTGTTGCCCGCATTGTTGAGGCCGTTAAAAAAGACGGTGCCGATGTTTGGTACACCGGTGATCCTCGCCGATTCCTAGAGCCTGAATATAATCCTGAGGACTATATCGCCGTCACCGATATCCTGGATGTGTGGTTTGAAAGTGGTTGTACGCATGCGTTTGTGGTTGAAAAGACCCCAACACTAAATTGGCCTGTTGACCTGTATTTGGAAGGTTCTGATCAGCATCGTGGCTGGTTCCAGTCGTCGCTACTGGAAGCCTGCGGAACACGCGGGAAAGCGCCCTTTAAATCTGTCCTGACCCACGGCTTTATTGTGGATAAAAACGGCCGTAAGATGTCGAAGTCTTTGGGTAATAATATCTCGCTTGATGACGCTATGAAAAAATATGGCGCTGAAATTGTCCGTCTTTGGATTGTTGGATCCAATTACTTTGAAGACATCCGCATCAGTGATGAAATTCTAAAACATACCAGTGATGCCTACCGCCGTATCCGTAATACCATGCGTTTCTTGCTCGGCAGTCTTGATGGATTTGATCCTGCCACTGAAACCGTTGAATATAAGGACTTACCTGAGTTAGAAAAATGGGTGCTACATGGCTTAACGCGGATGCAAGGCCTGGTCACGAAGGCGAATAAAACACTCAACTATCAAGAGCTTTTCTCGGAGCTTCATAATTTCTGTGCCATGGAGCTATCTGCGTTCTATTTCGATATTCGCAAGGACTCCTTGTACTGTGATGCACCGACGGATCTGAAGCGCCGGGCTTGCCGCACGGTTCTGAATCATATTTTTGAGGCTTTAACCCGCTGGTATGCACCGGCCCTATGCTTTACCATGGAAGAGGCCTACAAAACCCGTCATGGGGATGACGCTGAAAGCATCCATTTACAGCAATTCCCAGAAATTCCTGATCTTTGGTACAACCCAGAAATCTTTACAAAATGGGAAGAAATTCGCGGATATCGCCGCGTCATTACCGGTGCCATTGAATTGAAACGCGAGCAGAAGGAGATTGGCTCCAGCCTCCAAGCTAAGCCTGTGATCTATGCCTCAAGCAGTGCTGCCAGTATCCTTGAAACACTCGATATTCCTGAAATTGCTATTACCTCAGGCGCGGTGCTACCCGAAGGCGTTGAAGCTGAGGATGCCTACCATCTTGCTGATGTTGCAGGCATTGCTGTGAGTATTGAAAAGGCTGAAGGAGATAAATGTGAGCGTTGCTGGAAGATCCTTCCTGAGGTCGGAAGCAATGCAGCGCATCCAACCTTGTGTAATCGTTGCAGCGATGTTGTAGGATAAACCTAATATGCTTAAACAAAAACAAACACTGTTCAGTCTTGTGTTCATCGGTATTTTGATTGCCCTTGATCAGCTGAGTAAAATGCTGATGATGCAGACCTTGCTGAAACCGAGTTGGCATCAGATTGAGGTTTTCTCATTCTTTAGCCTAACGCCAGCTTGGAACAAAGGTGTCAGCTTTGGGGCCTTTAACAATATGGGCGCTAATGGCCCCTTATTCTTTGCGCTGTTTTCAGTGGCCATTTGAGCAGGGCTGTTTTATTGGATGCTTCGGATGAAGCGCCCATTCCTTAGCCTATCCATCTCCTTAATTATTGGCGGCGCGATTGGGAATGTGATTGACCGGCTGCGTTTTGGCGCAGTGTTTGACTTCCTGGATTTCAGCATTGGATCACACCACTGGCCAGCGTTCAATTTAGCTGATACATTTATAGTCGTTGGGGCTTTTGCACTTATTCTTGACGGCCTTAGAAACAAATCAAAAACATAAGACTTTTACTATGAAACATTTACACCTTAAAACACTCGTTCTTTTCGCCCTTATCTTCCAGCTTTCAGGCTGCCAACGTCTGAATAAGGCCCTGACCACAGAGACACCGGATGAGTTTTTGGTTGAGACGAATAAGCCCCTCGCAAAACCAACAACCAAACAACAAATTCTACCGCCCGAGCAAGCTATTTTGCATGCAAGAGATCACTCTGTAAAATCCGATGCCGCGCTCACAAAAGATGAGCAAGCACTGCTTTTACATTTACGCGTTGAAAATAATGCAACTGCATTGCCTGAAAAAGAAAAGAGTAAATCTTTTGCAGAAAAATTGGTGTTTTGGGAAAAGCAAAAAAATGCCACTACTGTTGATCCAAAAAAAGAGCAAGAAAGACTACAAAAACAAGGTATAAAAACCCCCATACATCCCTCAAAAGAACCCTTAAAACAACCAAAAGGTTAGACTATGTACTCTCGGTTTATTGCGGCTATTTTTCTAACAATAACCCTATGGGCCGGGGCTGCTCAGTGCGGTATTTTTAACCCGACCACCTTCACTC
>CAYGJW010000122.1:0-5060 GCA_964350415.1 uncultured Alphaproteobacteria bacterium | reverse complement strand
GCACCGCCACATCCCGCCCATAACGACTTAGTTGGCTTGAGAACAAAGGCACAAAAGCCGCAGAAAAAGCCCCTTCCGCAACCAGACGTCTGAAGAAATTAGGTATTTTGAAGGCGACAAAAAAAACGTCTGAAATAATGCTCGCACCCAAGAAGCGTGCAATCACAATATCCCGGACCAGCCCAAATATGCGGCTTAACAACGTGTATGAACCTACTGTTGTGAAAGCCCGAAGCAGTTTCATATGCTACCCAATTTCGTCCAGCCCATTTGCGGACTACTCATCAATCGCTTGCTTTTCAGCTTCAACTTTTTTCAGCAAATTCATGTGCTTTTTTGTAAATTGTTTTTCTGCAAAGTCAGGCAGTTGGTAAGCCCAGCCAGATAATTTTTCATTAAGCTTCTTAACTTCTGCAGCAATATCAATTTTAGCGTCTACAGGTGCCTGCTGTTCCGTATCGTTATCAGGCTTAGCTTCGGATGCATCTTTAACTTCAACACCAACACCTTTAGAGGCCGTAAAAACAACATAGGTCTTATCAGACTTACTATGCACGTCCGCCGTCAAAACTAAACCATCAAAGGTCGTAAATTTAAGCTGTGATACTGGCTCTGATCCCGCAAGGTCACCTTTCAAGATAACATTTTTAAGTTCAAGATCTGTAATTACTTTTGGCAGTGTCTCAAGAACATAGGGCGCTTCAGGCATATAGTCATCAGGAACAGGCTGCAAAAGATAACCGCCACCCTTTTCTACACGCTTAACGGAAAACGGAGTGTTCTCTTTTTCATTGGCGCCGGCAGGCATGACGTCCACGCCTTGAATGCGAGAGTCATCAATTTTAACAATTGATTTTAAAAGCCAGCCCATTGCTTTTTTTGGTAGGTCAAAATCTGCTTTGACAAGCCAAGTTTGCGCGGCTTCAGGTTCACGAACATAATGTTGAGCAAACCGTGCCAACTTACCCACAAGCAACTTTGCAACAGGCTGTTGCTCAGAATCCAGTATCGTAATTTCCTGAGCTTTTGAACTTTCCTGATCAAGTGATTGCAAGTTTAAAGCTGCATAATTTTCTGCTTTTTCAGTTTTTGGCTCAATAACCTCGATGTTCGCCATTGCGATCATAGTTTTGTTTACTTTTTTAAGGTCTGCGGGGTACCCCAAGTGCGATGAAACCTTCCAGCCATCTTTATCTTTATCAAGCGTAACTTCTGCAGCCTTCGAACGAACGACAATACGCGTTGCCGCTAAGACTTTATCCTGCTTGCCTTCAAAAAAAGTCTTATAGGACGTTGTTTTACTTTGCCCTGCATGATGATTCAACTTGGTATACCAAATCAAAACCCCAAGCCCCACAACGACAAAGCCTAAGAAAAATAATGTCTTCTTTTTCATCTGTAACCCCTAAAAATTAGCTGCCAGAACGCGTGTATGTACGTGCTTTACGGCGTGAACGCATGGCCACAAAGATTCCGAAGAAAAAGATCAAAATTGGAATAAAGCCAATATTGAAAAACTCAAGCCAAGACTCTAAGTTTTTTATATCTTTCTGCAAGGCATGCTTAACATTCCGCAGTTCTTTGCGCGTATTTACCAGCTCTGCTCGGAAATTTTGGATCGCTTTTTGCTGTTCGGGTAATAAGAGCGCTTCCCCTGCATCCTCACGACCACGTCCGGATTCAATCTCTGCAATTTTTTGCTCCGTCGCCTTAAGCTTCGCCTTCAGCGCACGCTCTTTTGAACGATAAACCTGCTCTGCATTACGTCTGATTTCATCGACAACTTTAAAGGGACGTTCTGAGGTTGCACGGCTGCGAAGGCCAATCAACGCGCCACTACCCGTTAAGTTCTCAAGCGCATTCACAACAAAATCCGCATTATTTGCCATTGGGAAAGTAAGTGTCTGCCCCATAAAGTTTTGCGTTTGTACCCAAAAGCGATTTTCAAGCAAATCTGTATCGGCAACAACCACAACATTAATTGGCTCTTTTGATACAGCTAAATGTTCATGCTTTGCAGCAGTCTGTTTTGCTTCTTCACCTTCTTTTTCAGCTTCGTCTTTAGGCGCACCATCTGCAAAGGCTGACTTTACATTTCCCCGAAGACGCGCGGCCAATACATAAGACTGATCATCTGGTTTGAATGCTTCAAGCAATCCCATCACATCCGGCATAAACTGGATTTTTTTAGCATCAACCAGCATTGAGTTTTGGCTGGAAGTCAAAAGCGGCATAAACTCAATCGCAGCACCCTCTTGTTTTTTCAATGCACCAGCGCTGGCAAGATTCATAGACTTCAATTCACCCGTAATCGCATCATCGCGATCAATATTGGCTTCCGTCAAGGCCAACCACGGCAAATAAGGTGCAACTTGCGGTGCATCACCACGCCCGGCATTCACCCGCTGTGCAAGATCCATATCCCCGACAATTTTACCGTCAACCATTTCAACGCCCCAGGCGTCAAAAAGCTTAGTAAGGTTTGAACTTGGTGGACTTTGCGGCATACCGCGCTGCATTGCTTGCATGGCTTCAGCCGCTTTCTTTTCAGAGTGCGGATCAACAAAAGCCAACAGCTTTCCGCCCCGCAGGACGAACTGATCGATCGCATACAGTGTGTTATCTGACAGCTCTGCAGGATGGACCAGCATCAGCAAATCAATTTCTTTATCGATTTCAACGGCGGCTTTGTCCAATTCTTTCACTTCAAAGAACTGTTTCATTTGATCCAGTATGACCCAGTCTTCACCGCGCTGTGGTGGCATTCCCATGCCGCCCTGACTTGCTCCCTCAAAATCAATGGTTGAAAGGAGTCCGACCACCTTTTTCTTAGGATGCGCCAAAGAATGCACAAGCTTAGTGATATCGTATTCAATAAACTTTTCGCGGTCATGATGGAAAAAAGGAATGACTTCCTTACCGTCTAAGCGGTTCGTTCCAATCAATCCGAAATAAACTGTATTGCCTTCTGCATCCAAAGGCACGCCCTTCAGACCAAAAGAAACGGCGCGATCTTCTTCTTCAGAAAAAGACTCGGGGTCAAGAATTTCCAGCTCAACCTTACCGCGGGAGCGTGATGCGTATTCTTTCAAAAGATTTTGCACACGCGTTCCGTATGTTGCGTAAGCAGGTACGACGCGTTTTAACTGATCAGAGAAATAGAAACGCAAACGAATAGGCTCATCGAGCCCCGCTAGCGTCTTTAAAGTCCCTTCTGAAAGCGTATAAAGTTTGCTCTCTGTAAGATCAATCCGCTTATCCGATAAGAAAAGCTCTGTCACAACATTCGTCATTAAGACAAGAACAGCAACCAGGACAATGCCTACAAATGTGCCGAGACGTAACCGATTTTTTACTGATTTATTATGAGTCATGCCCTACTCCGCCTTTTTCAGGTCGACGACCAAGGTGTTGATAAATAAGAACCCTGTGATGATCGATATAAAGAAAATAAGATCGCTTACATCGAGTACACCGCGGGAAATCGAATTAAAGTGTGTGATAAAGCTCAGGTTCGAAACGGATGACACCAGCCAATCCGGCGCCCAACCACTAAAGAAATTCAAGAAAACCGATGCGCCCGTCGCCGTAAACATAAACGCGATTGCAGCACTGACAACAAAGGCAATCACTTGGTTTTTTGTGAACGAAGAACAACATGCACCAATGGCAATATACGCACCCGCCATCAAAAAGCTGCCGATGTAGCCGGCTAAAATAATGCCGTTATCCGGATTACCCAGGTAATTTACCGTTAACCAAATTGGGAATGTTAACACCAACGCCAACCCAACAAACATCCAGGCCGCTAAGAATTTACCAAGCACTGCTTGAGTCATGGTAATGGGTAGCGTTAAGAAATGTTCGATGGTCCCGCTTTTCCGCTCTTCAGCCCACAGCCGCATCGTCATTGCAGGGATAAAGAACAGGTACAGCCATGGATGGAAAAAGAAAAATGATTGTAGATCCGCTTGCCCGTGCCCAAAGAAGCCGCCCAAGAAGAACGTTAATACTCCGGTGAGTACTAAAAAAATGATCAAAAAGACAGAGGCCAGCGGTGTGGAGAAATAACTCCAAAATTCACGCTTAAAGATAAGTCCTGTAATATGCATCGTTTCCACCAATTTTCTAAGAGGCCATTGAGCCAGTAACGTCCCTAAAGACCGTATCGAGTCGTCCACGCAAAGTTGAAATCGGTCCAGCCACCCAATCCCTTGGCGAGATTAATTCGTAAACGTTGCGACTAATATCCATTTTATTGACAGGATAAAGCTTCATAAGCACCACAGGTTGCCCATCAAACGTCAGATTTTCTTCTAAAACTTCCCAGCGTTCAACCGATTTTACAATTTGAATATCCTTTTTCGCATCCTCAATACGGTTCATCTTAACAGGAATTAAGACAGCATTGTGCGAAGCGTCAAAGGCAATCATCTCTTTTGGGGTGCCGTCCATAACCAGCCTACCATCCGTAATAATGACAGCCCTTGTGCATACGGATTCAACTTCTTCCAAAATATGTGTTGAGATAATAATCGCCTTTTCAGAAGCCATCTGACGAATAAGCTTACGAATTTCATGTTTTTGATTCGGATCAAGCCCATCGGTTGGTTCATCTAGAATCAAGACTTTAGGGTCATGGACCAGTGTTTGTGCAAGTCCAACCCGGCGTTTATACCCTTTTGAAAGCGTTTCAATTGAACGGTAAACAACGGACTCAATATGCGTTTGTTCAATGGTGCGTTCAACAGCTTGCTTTAATGCCTTACCAGACAACCCTCTGACCCCGCCAACAAATTCAAGAAAATTTTTCGGCGTCATGTTCGAGTAAGCAGGGGCGCCTTCTGGCAAGTATCCCATTGCTTTTTTTGCTTCAATTGGGTTGGAAGCAACATTAAAACCACAAATTGAAGCGGTGCCGCTATCGGGCGTCAAAAAGCCACTTAGCATCCGCATCGTCGTGGATTTACCTGCACCATTAGGCCCCAAAAAACCAAGTACTTCACCCTTAGCAACTGAAAGGCTTATGCCATTTACAGCCTGCACATGGCCAAAGCTTT
>CAYGJW010000121.1:0-5090 GCA_964350415.1 uncultured Alphaproteobacteria bacterium | reverse complement strand
GTTGCAAAGTCTTGTCCTTGCTTATTAGCCAGGCTTTGAAAATGAGTCATTTTCTTCCCTTACTAAAGGATTTCAACAGCAATCGCAGTCGCTTCGCCACCACCAATACAAAGGGAAGCGATACCGCGCTTCTTACCTAACCGCTTCAATGCATGAATCAACGTCACGACAAGTCTAGATCCAGTTGCGCCAATCGGATGACCTAACGCACAAGCCCCACCATTTACATTTACTTTTTCGTGAGGAATCTTAAGGTCGTGAATCGCCGCCATGGCAACAACGGCAAACGCTTCATTGATTTCAAAGAGATCAACACTGTCCACAGTCCAGCCAATTTTTTCCATCAGCTTTTCCATTGCCCCAACAGGCGCTGTCGTAAACCAACAAGGCTCATGAGCATGATTCGAAAATCCGACGATTTTCGCAAGTGGCTTAATGCCGCGCGCTTCGGCCTCACTTGCATGCATTAAAACTGTTGCAGCCGCCCCATCAGAAATTGAACTCGCATTCGCCGCAGTCACCGTACCGCCGTCACGAAAAACGGGACGCAGTGAAGGAATTTTATCTGGCATTGCTTTTTTAGGAGACTCATCTTCGGATACGGTCACATCATCACGGCGCTTACGGTAAGTTACCGGCACAATTTCTTCTTTGAACCAGCTTTCATCGATTGCTTGATTTGCGCGCCTTAACGATTCAAGGGCAAATTTATCTTGCTCTTCCCGGGTAAATTCATATTTTTCAGCGGTATCTTCTGCAAAAGTTCCCATATGTCTGTAACCACTATAAGCATCTTCCAGACCATCACGAACCATATGATCAACCACTTGTCCGTGGCCTAAGCGATAACCACTGCGAGCATTTGGCAATAAATAAGGCGCATTGGTCATGCTTTCCATGCCGCCCGCAACAACGACTTTATTCGTTCCTGCGGCAATTGAATCATGGGCCATCATAATCGTCTTCATCGAAGAACCACAAACTTTATTCACGGTCGCACAGCCCACTGAATTCGGGAGACCTGCCCCAATTGCCGCTTGCCTTGCTGGCGCTTGGCCTTGACCTGCTGGTAATACGCAGCCCATCAGCACTTCATCAACGTCCACGCCCTTAACATCAGCTCTATTCAGCGCATCCTTAATAACATGTGCGCCAAGATCTGTTGCTTTTAAAGAACTTAAGGCACCTTGAAATGCCCCCATTGCTGTCCGGCATGCGCTAGCAATAACGATTGGATCCTTACTCATAATTCTACACTCCCTCTTATGCCGTCGCTTTAAACAGTTCACGGCCAATTAACATTCTTCGGATTTCAGATGTACCCGCACCAATTTCATACAATTTCGCATCACGCAGCAAGCGCCCCGTTGGATACTCATTAACATACCCATTACCGCCTAATGCTTGAATCGCTTGCAGCGCCATCCATGTGGCTTTTTCTGCCGTATATAAAATCACCCCTGCGGAATCAGCCCGCGTCACATACCCTTGGTCACAAGCCTTTGCAACCGCATAAACATAAGCACGAGAAGCAGAAAGCGCTGCGTACATATCCGCAATTTTACCTTGCATCAACTGGAAATTGCCAATGGGCTGCCCAAACTGTTCACGCTCATGCACATAGGGCAATACGATATCCATCGCAGCTTGCATTAACCCCAATGGACCGCCTGACAAAATTAAGCGCTCAAAGTCTAAGCCAGCCATCAAAACTTTTGCTCCCTGATCAATATCTCCTAGGACATTTTCCACAGGCACTTCGCAGTCTTCAAAAACGAGCTCACAGGTATCAGATCCCCGCATGCCCAGCTTGTCCAGCTTTTGTGCTGTCGTAAATCCTTTAAAATCTTTTTCAATAATAAAGGCGGTAATGCCCTTTGATCCAGCCTCTGGTGTTGTCTTTGCGTAAACCACAAGCGTATCTGCTTCCGGACCATTGGTGATCCACATCTTTGTCCCATTCAGTACAAAGTGACCACCTTTACGGATAGCCGTTGTGCGCATAGCCACAACGTCCGACCCAGCACCCGCTTCACTCATTGCCAAAGCACCTAAGTGCTCACCTGTAATTAGCTTAGGAAGATAGCGAGCCTTTTGCTCTTGGGTTCCATGCAATGATATTTGATTCACGCATAAATTAGAGTGCGCGCCATAGCTGAGTCCAACTGATCCTGAGGCCCTGCTAATTTCCTCCATGGCAATCACATGTTCAAGGTACCCCATACCTGCACCACCATATTCTTCTTCGGCAGTAATACCAAGCAGTCCCATTTCACCAAGCTTAGGCCACAGATCACGTGGGAATTTATTCTCTTCATCAATCGCATGGGCGCGCGGGGCAATGCACTCCCTGGCAAAGCCTTGGACCGATGCACGCAGCATCTCAATCGTTTCACCATGATCAAACCCAAGTGACGGAGCGTTAGCAGACATTCTTCCTCCAATTCTTATTTGCAACTATTAAAATAAGAAAACAGCTGCGAGCGCAAGGAAAATAAAAAAACTTGAGACATCCGTGATCGTTGTCAGGAAAACCCCAGAAGCCACTGCCGGGTCAATACGGGTCTTTGAAATCATCAAAGGCACGAAAACACCGACGAATCCGGCGATCGCCATATTTGCAATAATGGATACTGCAACAATGACTCCTAGGACAACATTGTCAAACCACCATCCTGAGGCAACAGCAGTCAGAAACGCAAGAATAAAGCCATTGAGCAACCCAACCGCGACCTCTTTTTTTAGAACCTTGGATGCATTTTCTCCCTGCAATTCTCGCAAAGCAAGCGCCCTGATAGACACGGTTAAAGCTTGCGTTCCTGTGTTCCCAGCCAGTGACGGTATAATCGGCATCAAAATCGCCAAGGCAACAAACTTCTGGATGGTAACTTCAAACTGCGCAATAACCATCGACGCAACAATTGCAGCGCCCAAATTTAGCAACAACCAAGGGAAACGGTGTTGAGCTGTCCTGAAAGAGGACTGTCCTACATCTAGCGTGCTCAAACCGCTCAAGTAAAGAAGATCTTCTTCTGCTTCTTCCTCAACGACATCAACCACATCATCAACAGTGATGACACCAATAAGCCGTTTTTCAGCATCAACAACAGGTGCCGAAACTAGGCCGTACTTACTAAACAAAAGACCAATATCTTCTTTGTCTGTGTTGGCATCAATAATTTTAAAGTTCCGCTCCATAATACTGGAAACGGTTACATCTCTATTAGCGCAAATAAGCCTAGATAGCACAATAACGCCAATAGGTTTATATTTTATATCAACAACAAAAACAGCATAAAAATCTTGTGGATGCCCTTCATCTTGACGCAGCATATCAATGGTTTTACCAACCGTCCAGTGAGGAGGCACAGAGACCAGCTCCCGCTGCATCAAGCGTCCAGCACTATCTTCAGGGTACGTAAGCCCTTCAACAATAATGGCTCTATTTTCTGCAGGAACTGCAGCTAAAAGTTCAAACTGCTCATTACGGCTTAAATCTTCAATGATTTCAATCGCATCATCACTATCCAAATCTGTAACAAGCCCTGCAACAATTTCAGGACCTAGGGTTTGCAAAACCCCAACCCGAAATTCTTCATCAAGATATGAGAGAACCGTTGCGTCTATCCTTGATCCCAAAAGCTCTAGAAATCCACGGCGCGTTTCCTCATCCATTGATGTGATGGCATCTGCAACATCCGCTGGATGAAGGGGCTTTATTAAGCCTTCGAGTTGATCAATTTGACCAGACTGGACAGCTTCGTTCAGCTGTTCTCTAAATTCTGCAGAAAGACCTGGGAAACTCCCATCAGACTGAGAATTTTCCTCTATTTTTACATCAACTTCAGGACTCATCCTTATGCCTCCTCAAGCAAATCTCTGACAACATTCAAAGATGAATCAGCATGACCTTGGGCATCCACGACAGCCAAAGCACTCATATTAATAATCCCGCGCACAGCCGCAGACGGTGTCATAATATGCGCGGCTCCCGCAACCCCCAAAAGCAATGGTCCAATTGAAAGACCATCCGCCACAACTTTCAATAAATTGAACGAAATATTTGATGAATCTAAGTTCGGCATAACCAGCAAATTTGCAACGCCTTCAAAACGGGAGTGCGGCATTACAATTTTACGTATCTCAGGACAAATGGCAGCATCGGCATGCATTTCACCTTCAACCTGGAGATCAGGGTCAATTCTTTTAATAATATTCAGCGCATCTCGCATCTTACACGCTGAATCAGAGTTCACCGAGCCAAAATTTGAATGTGACAACAATGCAACCTTAGGCTCTGTGCCAAAACGCTTCACAACTTTTGAAGCCTGCACAGCCATTTCAGCGATTTGTCCAGCCGTTGGGTTTTGATTGACGTAAGTATCGCAAAGAAAGTAGACGCCATTATGCGTAATAATTGCATTCAATGCCGCAGGATTACCAACCCCCGGCTGCAACCCAATAATATCTTTGATATGTTGCAAATGATTCGCGTATCGGTCAACCAAGCCACACAGCAAGGCATCCGCCTCACCGCGCTTTAACATCAAAGCCGCAATCACCGTCGTATTGGTTCTCGCAATTGTACGGGCTAAATCTGGCGACACCCCATTACGCTCCATAATACGGTGATAAAGTGACCAGTATTGGAAATACCGTGGATCACTTTCCGGGTTAACAACCTCGTAATCTGCATCAACTTTAAGCCGTAAGCTCAGCTTTTCAATTCTTTGTTCGATCACCTCAGGGCGACCGATCAAAATGGGCCTTGCCATTTTCTCGTCGACAACAACTTGTACGGCTTGCAAAACACGAGGATCCTCACCTTCAGCATAGACAAGACGTCTCGGTTCTGCTTTTGCACGCTCAACAATTGGCTTCATAAACAGCCCAGAACGGAAAACATGCTGCTCTAATTTATGACGATATTGATTGAAATCTGTAATGGGCCGTGTTGCAACACCCGAATCCATTGCAGCTTTCGCCGTTGCACAAGAAAGCTCAGTAATCAATCTAGGATCAAATGGTTTTGGAATGATATAATCTTGACCAAATTTGTGCAACTCACCGCCATATGCTTCTGATACAAC
>CAYGJW010000120.1:555-5104 GCA_964350415.1 uncultured Alphaproteobacteria bacterium | reverse complement strand
GCTTATTATTGACTCTGACTTCCCCCGAGTATAACTCAACACCTTCTGCATTTAGAAGTTGGAAAATCCCTGCCTTTTCCGGATGAATTCTCCAATATTCTACTGCGTCAAAATCAACACCTTCATACTTCTGACGACCTCGAAAATCAATAGAGGCATTTGCATCAATAAACGTTTCAAATATTTCAATTGTTTCGCCTGAAATATCCCCTAAATCAGCCAAAACATTAGCAACCTCACGATCAGGTATAGAAGTCAATGTTTGTGCTTCGGGATTCATAGAAAGCTGATACCAATCCTCTAAATCTGAGGCTGTTATTCCTCCACAATCAACATCCAACATCTCAAGGGAAGCACAACCTAAGCCATTAGAATCTTCCTCAGCTGTAATCACAGAAAAAACGGATGATAATGAAAGCATTCCAACAATAATTGTATACCTTAGTAGATAGCCCATTTATAAATTCTCAAGTTAAATAATGATGCGAAAAATACAATAACGATATACAGAAGTCAATACGCCTTAA
This sequence comes from uncultured Alphaproteobacteria bacterium, assembly GCA_964350415.1. GTDB lineage: Bacteria > Pseudomonadota > Alphaproteobacteria > CAYGJW01 > CAYGJW01 > CAYGJW01. The sequence continues at coordinate 4,577 of CAYGJW010000120.1, read as the reverse complement.
ATGGTATCGTTTTCTCAATACAAGACCATAAAAATATGAGGATGATCAGTCTTTCGGAACGGTTTTACTAATCAGTGTTCCATTTTGCCTTTCAATCATCGACATCACTTCTTCACCTGCTTGATTCAGGCTCTGATGTTCAAGCGTTCTTAACACAACAACAACCCCATGCTGCCCAGCTTTAAAGAACGGATAACTGCCAATTTCAACATCACTGTGCGCCGCTTGAATCTGGGCCAAGTCCGCAGCAATCAGCGATTCAACCAATGAACTTTCATAAGATGCAACCCAGACCTTAGGGCCAGGCCGCAGCGTATACTTAAGCGCATCAAACATCGCCCGCATAATGGACGGAACCCCAGCAAGAACATATACATTTTCGATCTTAAATCCAGGCGCCCTACTGCTTGGATTATCAATCAACGTTGCGCCTTTCGGGATATCCGCCATGTGCCGGCGCGACTCATTAATTTGATCGCCATAATGATCTTCTAACCGCTTCAAAGCTTCTGGGTGACGCTCAACAGGTACGCCAAAAGCAACCGCAATACTAGCCGCAGTGATATCATCATGGGTGGGGCCAATTCCGCCCGTTGTAAAGACATAATCAAAGGTTTCGTGGGCATAGCGCACCGCATCGATAATCACTTGCTGATCATCCGGAATAACCCGGACTTCTTTAACCCGGATACCTATTTCCAGCAATCCACCGGCAAGATAGGCAATGTTTTCGTCCTTAGTACGTCCGGAAAGAATCTCATCACCAATAATAAGTACGGCAGCAGTAGGCACCTGCTGAGCAGATTTACCACCTGAAAGATTGAGCTTCCCATTTTTCAATGCCATGTGTCTTTCCCCTGTATTCAAAAATTATACCTTTAACATAACCTTGAATTTCTGCAATTTCATCTATAATATCTCGATTTATGAAGTTTACTGATCCCCTTATTAAAGGAACCCTTGTCAAACGTTACAAGCGTTTCCTCGCAGACATTGAGCTCGACAACGGCGATCTCATTACAGCCCACTGTGCAAATCCTGGCTCTATGCTTGGGGTTAAGGACCCTGGCATGCCCGTTTGGGTTTCACACAACGACAACCCTAAACGTAAGCTTAAGTACACTTGGGAAATCGTTGAAGCTGATGATACGCTGATTGGACTTAATACGGGTCTGCCTAATAAACTGGCGTTTGAAGCCATTAACCAAGCACAAATCCCTGAGCTTTCAGGCTACGCAAACATGAAGCCTGAGGTCAAATACGGCACGAATTCTCGCATAGATCTACTGCTTTCAGATGCAGAAAAAACCAACTGCTATGTTGAGGTTAAAAACGTACATCTAAAACGCGGCCCCCATGCAGAGTTCCCTGACAGTGTAACAGCGCGCGGCACCAAGCACTTGGGCGAGCTGATAAAGGTTGTGGAATCTGGGATGCGCGCCGTTATGCTGTACATTGTACAGCGCGATGATTGCACGCAGTTCAAAGTGGCGGAAGACATTGATCCCTTTTATGCGGAAGCTTTTATAAAGGCCCATAAAGCCGGCGTTGAAATGCTTTGCTACTGCTGTACAATAACACCCCAGGGGATTATGTTGAGTAAATCCCTACCCATAGATTTTGAGATAAATTGACCATGCGCAAAATAAACGACGACGGCATCACGATTCACACAAAAGAAGACTTTGAGGGCATGCGCGCTGCCGGACGTCTTGCCGCTGAAACCCTTGATTATATAACGCCTTTCGTACAAGTTGGCATCAGCACGGAAGAACTTAACACCCTTTGTCATGATTTTATTATCAAGCACAAAGCGATCCCTGCCCCCTTAAATTACAGGGGCTTTCCTAAATCGATCTGCACATCGATCAATCATGTTATCTGTCACGGCATCCCATCTGAGAAAACACTTAAGGACGGGGATATCCTCAACATTGATGTGACTGCAATTTTGGATGGTTGGTACGGTGATACAAGCCGCATGTTTGAAGTTGGTAAAGTTGGAATCAAAGGCAAAAAATTGATTGAAACCACCTACAAAGCACTTATGCAGTCGATTGATATTGTAGCGCCTAATATCACCACAGGCGACATCGGATCTTGCATTCAGACTTTTGCAGAGGCCAAAGGCTATTCAATCGTTCGGGAGTTCTGCGGGCACGGACTGGGGCGTAAATTCCATATGCCGCCTGAAATCGTCCATTTTGGCAAGCCTGATCATGGGTATATCCTTGAAGAAGGTATGTTCTTCACCATTGAACCGATGATCAATATTGGGCGTCCAGAAGGAAAAGTCCTGAGTGACGGCTGGACAGCAGTTACACGTGACAAGTCGTTATCTGCGCAGTTCGAACACAGCATTGGAATCACTGAAAATGGCGTTGAGATTTTTACGCTCTCCCCCAAAGGCCTCCATTGCCCGCCTTACGTGATTGATTAAGTATGCAGCAGCCAACAGATCACCAACAAGGACACCGACAACGGCTAAAAACGCGTTTTCTAGAAGCAGGCGCTTCTTCCTTGGCCGACTATGAACTGTTAGAGTTGCTGTTGTTTCAAGCGATCCCGCGCCAAGATGTTAAACCAATTGCCAAACAGTTACTCAGCACATTCGGTTCTTTTGCAGGGGTTATGAATGCGGATCTTAACGCGCTTAAAAAGATCAAAGGTGTTGGGGAATCCAGCTATATTATTTTCCAGACCATCAAAGTTGCAGCTCAAAAATTCAGTCAACAGCAAGTGCTTAACAAGCCAATCCTAAGCTCATGGAAAGAGCTTCTGGATTACTGCCGCACACTGCTTGCGCACGAAAAAGTTGAGAATTTTCATTTGCTGTTTTTAGATCGCAAGAACCGTCTAATTGCCGATGAAACGCATCAGCGTGGCACCATCGACCGTACGCCGGCCTACCCGCGCGAAATTGTTAAGCGTGCGCTGGAACTGGGCGCTTCTGCGCTTATCCTTGTGCATAATCATCCAAGCGGCGACCCTACACCTTCTAAGGCAGACATTGATTTAACCGAAGCTATTTTACAAGCAGCAGAAGCCCTCGATATTAAAATTCACGACCATCTGATTATTTCAAAGACAGGCCATACCAGCTTCAAAAGCCTTGGTATGCTCTAAATTTTCCTCAGATGTTCACTGGGCAAAAATCAGGACTTAATCCCTTATTTTAGGAAACAAATGCTTTCTTTTTGCTGAAATTATTTGTACATTCATGAACACAGAAGCAAACAGTTTACGTACATAAACACAAAAGGACTAGAGATGAATATTATTCTAGTGATTTCTATACTTGCCGCATTATCCGTATTTATTTTCTTATTTTTTAGAAAACGAAAAGACGTTACTGCGATCAAGCCAGAAGAAACAAATCGAACCTTAACTGTGAATAACACAGAAAAACAAGATACACTAGAAACGCAAGCAAATTTAGAAACTGATAATTATCTAATTAAAGATGATGCATCTCTCAGTACATTTCTGGAAATGCAAGAAACTGACACTTCACTTTCTATTAAAATAAACCAGAATTTTCTCTCTTTCATTCTAGAAAATAATAAAGTAGATGACTTCCTTACTAGCCTATTAACAAAAAAAATACATCAGCTCGACCTAAGCAAAAATCACTTATCACGCCAAATAATTTGTGCTCTTGCACCCACACTCGTGCGTATGCTGCACCTTAATAAACTTATACTAAGTGAGACAGACTTAGGACCTGAAGAAGCGATTGAGCTAACAAAATGCCTACCACGCTTATTTAGACTTCAAGAATTAGACCTAAGCGCGAATAAACTTTCGGATACCGGAGTGATTTCATTATCCACGACAATTGACACTCTTTCCAACCTACAAGTCCTTGATCTTCGCGGTAATGGGATCTCTGAAACAGGCGCTGAAGTTTTAGCCTTTTCAACGGCATACCTCCCAAACCTCAAGTGTATTATTGAAAAAAATAACGGCTAAATATTTTTGGCAGCGATTATGAATTCTTGGTTTCCATCACCGCCTAAGAT
>CAYGJW010000120.1:0-545 GCA_964350415.1 uncultured Alphaproteobacteria bacterium | reverse complement strand
GGCTCTTGGTGATGCCGGTGACATCCCAGCCCATATCCGTATGCAGCCAATGTTTTATTTTTCTGCAAACAGCTTGCTGGGCATCCGAGTCCTTAACAATGCCGCCCTTACCAATGGCCGCACGCCCAACTTCGAACTGCGGCTTAATCAAGGCCACCAGCAGCGCCCCTGGCTTTGCAATCTGCAGCGCAGCTGGCAGCGCTTTTTCCAAGCTAATAAAGCTGACATCGCAAACAATCAAATCAACGAGCTCTGTAATATGCTCTGCGCTTAAATCGCGCGCATTGGTTTTTTCAAAAACAATGACTCTGGGGTCCTTCAGTAATTTATCATGCAGCTGCCCGCATCCCACATCCACAGCAAATACCTTATTTGCACCGTGGGATAGCAAGACGTCTGTAAATCCACCAGTAGACGCCCCAACATCTAGCGCTGTCATGCCTTTCACATCAATCGCAAAATGATGCAAGCCATAATCCAACTTAACGCCGGCCCGAGACACCCACGGGAATACATGCTCTGAAAGCTCAATGACGATATCGACC
>CAYGJW010000119.1:4871-5130 GCA_964350415.1 uncultured Alphaproteobacteria bacterium | reverse complement strand
CTTTAATGCTTTAGGCGTCACTGGCGTCATTGCCATCATGAACCCAGGCACACCGATACCGCCATCTATCATTGGCTTTGATTTATGGGTGATGACAGCGATCACACTGGTTTTTGTCGCGCTTATTTTACTGAGAAAGAAAATTGGATATAAAACCGCCTTATTTTATTTCATGCTTTATGTTGCCTACTGCACAAAACATTTTTTTCTGTAAGGAGCAAGTAGTGTGTAGATGCACAAAGGATATAAAGACGACGTG